>NZ_VANU01000001.1:600000-859748 GCF_005771535.1 Arcobacter arenosus | reverse complement strand
ATTTTTTGCTGATTCACTTTGTTCTTTTTCATATGCTTCTACCATCCCTTTAACAAAATCTTCAGGGTGATAAAAAGATATATATTGACATGCGTCTGCTATACTTTGTATTATATCTTGTTCGGTAATCACTTTTGTTTCTTCAGCCATATTATGCTCCTTTAACAGTTGCTAACTTTCTTCTCATATAAGCAATTTTGTTTTGTAATGGTAAGTGTTTAGGGCAAGTATCTTCACATCCAAGTAAAGTCATACAACCAAAAATACCATTATCATCACCGACTAATTCATAATAATCATCAGCGGTTCTTTCATCATGTGGGTCACATTCAAATCTTGCAATTCTATTAAGACCTACTGCCCCAACGAAATCTTCTTTTATAAGTTTAGTACCACAACCAGCAACACAACATCCACACTCAATACATCTATCAAGTTCAAATACTTCATCTGCAACTTCTGGTTCAATTGGTTCTTCTAATGCTGCAATATCAACTTCATGAGAAGTGTGAATCCATGATTCAACTCTTTTAGACATTGCATCCATCCAAACACCAGTGTTAACTGAAAGGTCTTTGATTAGTTTAAATGTTGGTAGAGGTAATAACATAATTTCATTTGGTAAATCTTTTGTTAATGTTCTACAAGCCAACTTAGGTCTTCCATTAATCATCATCGCACAAGACCCACAAATACCAGCTCTACAAACGAAGTCAAATGAAAGACCAGCATCCATTGATTCTCTAATTTGAGTAAGAGCCAGATAGATAGTCATACTATCTGTCTCTGTTATTTTATAATCTTGAAAATATGGTTTTAAATCAGTTCCTTGAGGATTATATCTAAGAACTTTGATTGTCAATTCTCTAGCCATTATTTTACTCCTAATCTTTGATTTTTTCTTTTATATTCTGGTTGTAATGGGAACGGCATTAGAGCATCTTGAATCTCATATCTGTCTTTACCCTCAGCAGTTAATTTATCAGTTAACTCATCAACCTCTTTTTGTCTTACTGCACTTAGTTCATTTTCTATAATCATACCCTTAGCACCATAACCTCTAAATCCTGGAGGGATTTCCATAGTCATAATATCAAGGTCTTCATATTCAACTGTTGGCATAGTATCACCATCTTTCCATGAAGTAAGTGTTCTTTTTAACCAATTTGCATCATCTCTTTTTGGATAATCTTCTCTTGTGTGTGCACCTCTAGATTCTGTTCTATCTAAAGCACCTTTTGCTACACAAAGTGCAACTTTAAGCATCATTGGAACTCTATATGCTTCTTCTAATTCAGGGTTTGCACTAAGTTGTTTATCTTTAATACCAATATTTTTAGAAGCGATTAATAACTCTTCAAGTTCAGTTACTGCTTTTTGTAATCCAACACCATCTCTAAAGATACCAACATATTCTTGCATTAATTTTTTCATTCTATTTTTGATTCTAAACACATCTTCTGTACCTTTTCTAGATACAAGTTCATTCATGTAAGCTTCTTTTTCATGAACAAATTTTTCAATAGTTTCTGTTTTAATATCAATTTGTGTCTCTATACAATAATCTGCAAAATAGTTACCTACAATCATACCTGCAACAACTGTTTCAGATACTGAGTTACCACCAAGTCTATTAAATCCATGCATATCCCAACAAGCAGCTTCACCAGCAGAGAAAAGACCTGCTAAAGTTGGAGATTCACCAGTTGGTTTAGTTCTAATACCACCCATAGAGTAGTGTTGCATTGGAAGAACTGGAGCCCATCCTTTTGGTCCCTCATCAGCTGGGTCAATACCTGCAAAGTATTCACAAATCTCTTGAACATCTCTTAGGTTTCTTTCAATATGCTCTCTACCTAAAATAGAGATATCTAACCATAGGTGTTTACCATATGGAGAATCAACACCTTTACCTTTTCTAATATGTTCAATCATTCTTCTTGAAACAACGTCTCTTGATGCTAAGTCTTTTTTCTCTGGCTCGTAATCTGGCATAAATCTATGTCCATCTACGTCTCTAAGAACTCCTCCATCACCTCTACATCCTTCAGTTAATAAAATACCTGATGGGAAAAGTGGAGTTGGGTGGAATTGAACTGCTTCCATGTTTCCAAGTTTTGCAACACCTGTTTCTAAAGCAATAGCTGTACCAATACCTTCACAAATTACTGCATTTGTAGTAATCTCATAAACTCTACCATATCCACCAGTAGCAATAAGAGTACCTTTAGCAACATAAGCCATAATATCACCAGTGATAAGATCTCTTACAATAGCACCATAACATCTATTATTGTGGTGAATAAGTCCGATAGCTTCTTTTCTATCTTCAATATTTACATCTCTTTTTAACGCTTCATTTGCAACTGCAAAAAGCATTGTGTGACCTGTTGCATCAGCTGTATAACAAGTTCTCCATTTTTTTGTACCACCGAAGTCTCTTGAATTAATAAGACCATGTTTGTTAGCATCTTCATGGATAGTTGTTCTTTTTGTATTGATTACTGCTTCATGGTCACCTTTTTTAATTCTAGTCCAAGGCACACCCCAAGCTGCTAATTCTCTAATTGCTTTTGGTGCAACTGTTACGAACATTCTTGCAACTTCTTGGTCACATCCCCAGTCTGAACCTTTTACTGTATCTGTAAAGTGAACATCTTCATTATCACCCTCAGACATTTTTGCATTACCTAAACTTGCTTGCATACCACCTTGAGCTGCAGCACTGTGAGATCTTTTTACTGGACAAAGACTTAAAACTGTTGTACTAAGTCCTTTTTGGGCACAGGCAACACCAGCTCTTAAACCAGCTAGACCTCCACCTATTACTAATGAATCACAATATTTAATTATCATTTTTATACCTTTTTCTATTCTTATTTTTCTAAAACTTTTGAATGAGAAGTTGGTACATATTTTTCACCAACATTATCACTATGCTCAATACCAATTTTGATATATGCTAATAAAGTTATAACACCTAAAGT
The DNA here is from genome assembly GCF_005771535.1 of Arcobacter arenosus. Classification (NCBI taxonomy): domain Bacteria; kingdom Pseudomonadati; phylum Campylobacterota; class Epsilonproteobacteria; order Campylobacterales; family Arcobacteraceae; genus Arcobacter; species Arcobacter arenosus. The sequence continues at coordinate 856,761 of NZ_VANU01000001.1, read as the reverse complement.
CATGAAGAAATAGCTAAGTAGTTTTTTTACATTTAAAAGTTTTGCTCTTGTTTCTTTTGGGTTAGCACCATCAAACCATCCCCATTTCATAGCAGCTCTATAAAGACCAACTGAACCATGAATTTCAACACAAATTAATAAAACCATATATAAAAGCCACATATGTTCGCTTACAACTCTATCAGCACTTGCATATGGTCCGATATTTTGTGGTTGTGTAAACATGATATATAAGTGAATAGTTGCAGCAAACATCATTACTAAACCAGAAATCCATTGAAACATCCACATTGATGTATCTTTATGATTCATTAATTTTGCGTGTTCTCTAACTTTGATATAAGTTTTATACGAAGTTGGGAATTTTCTAACACCTAAAATTGCATGTACAATAAATATTGCAGAAATTATTGCAACAAAAATAGAAACAATAAAAGGAACTCCTCCATCAAAGATGAAATCTAATTCAAACGCTTTTGTAACAGCGTGCATCACATCTTTACCTAATAAAATTGTTGATACGAACATCATATGTCCCATCATAAAAAGTGCTAAAATTACACCAGAAGCTGTCAGCCATTTATCTAATTTTGCAGGTGTTCTACTTTTTTTACCTTCAGCAGTAACATCTGTATAGGCTTCAATAACTCTATCCATTTTGTCTCCTTTGAGAAATTTTTATGTTTTGATTTTGGAAGTTTACATAGACAAAATGACTTTAAAGTGATGTCTTTGAAAAAAATAAACTTATTTTTAAATTTAAGTTAAATTTTATATAATCTTATTTATGAGTGAGTAAAGTTGATTTAATGGGGGGCTCAAAGTAGTATAAAATACTACTTTGATTTAAAATATCTGTTAGTTTCTTCTGTAATTACTTTAGAAAGTAAAAGTAGGGCTATTAAGTTAGGGATTGCCATAAGTCCATTTGCTAAGTCTGAAAAGTTCCAAACAAGTTTAAGTTCAGTCATTGCTCCAACAACTATAAAACTTACAAATACAATTCTATATATTTTTATAGAACTATCTCCAAAAATATATTCAAAGGCTCTTTCTCCATAATATGACCACCCAAGAATTGTTGAATAACCAAATAAAACTGTGGCAAAAACTACAATAATAGCACCAAAATCTCCTAAGAAGAATTCAAAACTTTTTAGTGTTAATTCCCCTGCATTTACACCTGTTGTCCAAATTGGAGCCATTAATATAATTAAAGCTGTCATTGTACATACAACCAAAGTATCAATAAAAGTTTGAGTCATTGATACTAATGCTTGTTTTACTGGATCATCGGTTTTAGCAGCAGCTGCTGCTATTGGAGCTGAACCAAGACCTGATTCATTTGAAAAAACACCCCTTGCAATACCATATCTAATAGCAGCTGCCACTGCTGCACCTGCAAAACCTCCACCAGCTGCTATAGGATTAAAAGCATGGTAAAAGATAAGATAAAATGCATTACCAACTTTGTCAAAATTTAAAATAATAATTGAAATTGATGCTAGAAAATAAACTAAAATCATAAAAGGGATTAAAAAAGAAGTTGTTTTTCCAATTGATTTAATTCCTCCAATTATTACAAAAGAAGTAATTGTTAAAAGAATAACTCCCGTTAACCACATAGGTACTGAAAATTGTGAAAATATAGCATTTGCAACGGCATTAGCTTGGGTCATATTTCCAATACCAAAAGAAGCTAAAACTGTAAATAGAGCAAAAAGAAAAGCTAATTTTGGCATTTTGGCACCATTAGTAAGATAATACATTGGTCCACCTTTAAAGCCGTTTTCCCCTTCTTCTCTATATTTAACTGCTAAAATAGCTTCAGAGTATTTTGTTGCCATCCCAACTAAACCTGTAACCCACATCCAAAAAACTGCACCAGGTCCACCAAAGGTAATTGCTGTTGCAACACCTACTATATTTCCAATACCAACTGTGGCAGCTAAAGCTGTCATCAAAGCTTGAAAATGAGTAATATCACCCTTTCCATTTTCCTCTTTAGTAAATATCAATTTTACAGCATGTCCCAATGCCCAAAATTGCATCCCTTTTAATCTAATACTTAAGTATAAACCTGTTCCAACAAGAAGTACGAGCATTGGTACTCCCCAGACAAAGCTAGAAGCGCTTGATATAATCTCATCTAAAATTTCCATTAAATGTCCTTTTTAATAAAGCTTAGATTTTAACTTAAATTTAGTTAAGAAAAATTAAATAATAAAATTGTTAAAGAGAATATATACTAAAATAATAGTTAAATACGATAAAAATTACTAAAGGAAAAATATTATCCATTAAATTAATTTTGATTAACCTATTACTCAAAAAAGATTAGGTATTATATCACCTTTCAAATAGGTGCTTGAAATTATGGACAATTTTTCATTAGTATAAACAAGAAAGGATTATTTTATGTTAGATTTAGCAATTATTGGTGGAGGTCCTGCAGGACTTACAGCAGGTTTATACGCAACAAGAGGTGGTTTAAAAAACGTAACAATGTTTGAGATGGGAATGCCTGGTGGTCAAATTACAGGTTCTTCAGAGATTGAAAACTACCCAGGTCAAGGTGAGATTATGTCTGGTATGGACTTAATGGCAAACTGGCCAGAACAAGCAATGAAGTTTGGTTTAAAGCATGAGATGAATCAAGTATCTAATGTAGTAAAAGAGGGTGATATTTTTAAAGTTACTACTGCAGACGGTAATATTCAAGAAGCTAAAACTGTTTTACTAGCAACAGGTTCTGTTCCAAGACGTGCTGGATTTAAAGGTGAAAATGAGTTCTTTGGTAGAGGTATTTCTACTTGTGCAACTTGTGATGGTTTTTTTTACAAAGGTAAAGAAGTAGCTGTAATTGGTGGTGGTGATTCTGCTATTGAAGAAGCAGTATATTTATCAAAAATTTGTTCAAAAGTTTATCTTGTTCATAGAAGAGATACTTATAGAGCAGCACCAAGTACAATTGAGCATATGAAAGCTTGTGAAAATATAGAAGAAGTTACTAATGTAATGGTTGAAGAAGTTTATGGTGATGCTATGGGTGTTACTGGACTTAAAGTAAAAAACAGAGAAACTGAAGAGATTAGAGATTTACCAGTTCCTGGTGTATTTGTATTTGTAGGAAGAGATGTTTTAAACGAACCAATTAAGCAAGAAGATGGAAGCTTCTTATGTGATGTTAACGAACAAGGTGAAGTTATTGTTGACCTTAAAATGAAAACATCAACTCCAGGTTTATATGCTGCTGGTGATGTTAGAATTGATGCAGCAAAACAAGTTGTATGTGCAGCCGGTGACGGTGCAACAGCAGCTGTTAATATTATTGAATATATTGGATAAAAGAAAAGGAAAATAACGTATGATTAATGTAGGTGTAGTAGGAAGTACAGGTAGAGTTGGTTCTTTATTAATTGATGATTTACAAAGTGATGAACAAGCACAACTATCTGCTTGTCATGTTTTTGATGAATTAAAAAAGAGCGTTCCAGAAGGTACTGTAGTAACAAATGAGATGAAAGTTTTATTAGAATCTTCTGATGTTGTTATTGATTTTTCTGCTCCAGTTGCAACTGAAAGCTTACTTACAGAGATTGTTGAAAATGGTGGAAATAAACCATTAGTTATTGCTACAACTGGATTTAATAAACATCAGCAAAATTTACTTTTAGAAGCTAGTAAAAAAGTACCTATTTTATATGCAACAAACATGAGTTTAGGTGTTGCTGTTTTAAATAAGCTTGTTTCACTTGCAAGTAAAACTTTAAGAGAGTTTGATTGTGAAATTGTTGAACAACACCATAGACATAAAGTTGACTCACCATCTGGAACAGCACTTACTTTAGCTGAACATGCAGCAAGGGCAAGAGATCTTGATTTAGATTCTGTAAGAGTTTCTGGAAGAGATGGAGTTATTGGTGCAAGAACAAAAGATGAAATAGGTGTAATGAGTTTAAGAGGTGGTGATATCGTAGGACGACATACAGTTGGTCTTTACAATGATGGAGAGTTTATCGAACTTCATCACACTGCAACTTCAAGAAATACTTTTTCAAGAGGTGCAATAAAAGCAGCGAAGTGGCTTGTTAATCAAGAGCCTGGATTATATTCAATTAATGACTGTTTAGGTCTATAAAATTTAAATAGGATAAAATAAATCATATGTGCGCAATAGTTGGAATTTATGGAAATGATAATGCTGCAAGACTAGCTTCTTTAGCTCTTTTTGCAATGCAACACAGGGGTCAGGAAGCTACTGGAATCTCTTCTTCTTTTGAGGGTAAAATTTATACAAAAAAAGATAGAGGTTTAGTATCTGAAGTATTTGATGATAAGGCATTGTCTTACTTAAAAGGTAATATGGCAATTGGTCATAATAGATACTCTACTGCTGGTGGAGATTCTATTTTAGATGCTCAACCTGTATATGCAAAATATAAGTTGGGTGAAATCTCAATTGTTCATAATGGAAATTTGATTAATAAAAATCAAGTTAGAAATGAACTAATTAATAATGGGGCAATTTTTCAAACTGGTATGGATACTGAAAATTTAATCCATCTAATTGCTAAAAACTCAAAAGATAGATTAAGAGATAGAATTGTAGAAGCATTAGAGAAAACTATTGGGGCATATTGTTTTATTATTCAATCAAGAAATAAACAATTTGTAATTAGAGATAGATATGGAATTAGACCTTTATCTTTAGGAAAATTAAAATCTGGTGGGTATATTGTTGCAAGTGAAACTTGTGCATTTGAGCTTGTAGATGCTGAGTTTATTAGAGATATTAGACCAGGAGAGATGCTTATTTTCTCTGATAAAACAGATGAATTAGAATCAATCCAATTATTTGAACCAGAATTTAGACCATGCGCTTTTGAATATGTATATTTTGCAAGACCAGATTCAGTTATAGATGGTAAAAATGTTTATACTACTAGAGAAAATATGGGTAGAACATTAGCAAAAAATGATAAGGATAATGGAATAAAAGTTGATATGGTTGTTCCTGTTCCTGATTCTGGAGTTCCAGCGGCATTAGGATATTCAAACGAAAGTGGAATTGATTTCAAATATGGAATTATTAGAAATCACTATGTAGGTAGAACTTTTATTGAACCAACTCAAGAGATGAGAAGTATGAAAGTTAAAATGAAACTTTCTCCTATGAGATCATTAATTGCAGGAAAATCTTTACTTGTAATTGATGACTCGATAGTTAGAGGAACTACTTCTAAAAGAATAGTTAGAATGTTAAAAGAAGCTGGAGCTAAAGAGGTACATTTTAGAGTTGCAAGTCCAGAGATTAAATATCCATGTTTTTATGGTATAGATACACCTTCAAAAGAGGAACTAATTTCAAGTAGAATGACTAAAGATGAAGTTTGTAAATATATTGAAGCAGATACTTTAGAATACCTATCTATTGACGATTTAAAAAATTCAATAGGTGCTGGTACAAATTATGCATTAGAGAGTTTTGACGGTGACTATTTCGTTAGGAAATAAGGAAAACTCAATCAATAAAATTAAAAACAAAGAAGTTCTTACAATAGGAAGATACTTTAGAGAAAAATTTGGAGAAACAGTTTATAAAACTCCAATATCAATCTCAGGTTTTACTTGTCCAAATATTGATGGGACAGTTGCAAAAGGTGGATGCACCTTTTGCGAAAATGATTCTTTTTCTCCAAATCTGCAAGAGAAAAAACCAAGCTTTAAACTTAATCCAAGAGTTGAAAAAAATCCTTTTTTAGATAACCAATTAAAACAATTAGAACTGCAATTTAATGCAACAAAACAAAGACTTACTAATAAATTTGGTGCAAATAAATTTATAGTATATTTTCAATCTTTTACAAATACTTATGCTCCTTTAGAAACATTAAAAGCTTTATATACAAAAGCACTTTCTTTTGATAATGTAATAGGTCTTTCAATTGGAACAAGAACTGATTGTATGACAGATGAAATTTTAGACTTTTTAGAAGAGTTAAACAAAGAAAAAGAGATTTGGGTTGAATATGGGATTCAATCTTTTTATGATGAAACCTTGGAAAAAATCAATCGGGGTGATGATTCAGCTAATATGTTTAAATGGATTAACAAAACTAAACAAAGAGGTTTAAAAGTTTGTGGGCATTTAATTTATGGACTTCCTGGTGAAGACCAAAAAATGATGTTAGATAGTTTTAACAAAACCCTTGAGTTAAAAGTAGATTCGATTAAATTTCATCCTTTATACGTAGTTAAAAATACTCTATTGACAAAAGATTATAAAAAAGGAAAGTTTACACCAATTTCTGAAGATTTATATGTTGATACAGTGGTTAAATCAATTAAAAATTTACCTGAAAATGTATCAGTTCAAAGGATTACTGCTGGAATTGATGATTCAACTTTATTATCACCAATGTGGTGTAAAAATAAACACTCTCAAATAAGTAAGATTAGAAAAGCTCTAATAAAAGAGGGATTAAAGTATTAAAATAAATACTAAGAGAAAACTCTTAGTATTTTATCTTTCTATTTTAAGTAAATAGTCAACTACATTTTCAATAAATGCATCATGTTTTCTATCTTTTCTATAGGCAATATATAACTTTCTAGTCATTTTGTGATTACCTATTCTTGATTCATATAATGCACCAGCATTAATTAATGATTCAATAGCATTTCTTGAAACAATTGAAACTGTTGGAGTATCATTTTTATCTGAGTGTAAAACTGTTTGAACAATAGTTGTTGCACTTGTAACTTCACTTGTTACATTAAATGTATCACAATCAGGATAGTTAGCCTTGTCTAAAACATCTTTGAAAATATGTCTTGTATGTGAATCTGGATTTCTACATACCCATCTATAAGATAATAGATCTTCTGCTTTAGCTTTTGCTGGTAATTCTTGATTTGAGAAAATTACAATCTCATCATCCATCCATTCTCTATAGATAATCTCTTCATCTGGAACATAATTTTCAACTAAAGCAATATCAATTTTTTTGTCTAATAAATCTTCAATAGCTTTATGTGAAACTGAAACATTAATAGAAACATCATTATTGATATTTTCTTTTAACTTATTTAAAAATCTAGGTAAAATATAATTACCAATAATAAAAGAAGCACCAAATACAAAAGTAACATCTTTGTTCATTATTTTTAATAGTTCTTTTTCACCATTGTTAACACATCGTTCAATTTTTTGAGCGATTGCATATAGCATTTGACCCTCTTTTGTAAGTCTAATACCATTCTTCTTTCTATCTACAACTTGAACATCAAGGTAGTTTTCAATATATCTCATTTGTTGTGTAACAGCTGGTTGAGAAATACCCAATTTTGAAGATGCTTTAGAAAATGATTTTTCCCTTACTACAGTCAAAAAAGTTTCTAATTTTGCGAAATCTGTAAGCATTCTTATAACCTTTAATAATATCTGATGATAATTATAACATTAGTTTATACATACAATTATTAAATGAATTAATTCTTTTATGAAAATTTTGTTATAATATATATAATATTAAGCTATTTTTCTGGGTTTAGTATTAATATTGGAGATAAAATGTCAGATAATTTTTTAAATTCGTTAAATGATTCGCAAAAAGATGCTGCCATTCATATAGATGGTTCATTACTTATTTTAGCAGGTGCAGGTTCAGGTAAAACAAAAACAATTACTACAAGATTAGCTTATCTTATTTCAATAGGGATTGATCCCTCTACCATATTAACATTAACTTTTACAAATAAAGCTGCTTCAGAGATGAGAGAAAGAGCATTTAGAATGATTGACCCTTCAATGATTAATACACCTCCATTACTTTGTACTTTTCATAAATTTGGACTTTTATTTTTAAAATTTCATATGAGTGAACTTGGAAGAAAAAACTCTTTTATTATAATTGATAATGATGATAAAAAAAGAATTTTAAAATCAATAGATAAAGAGATTACAACTTCACTTTTAGTTTCAGAAATCTCAAAATATAAAAATACTCTAATAACTCCAAGTGAAGCAAAGTCAACTGCTCAATTAAAACTATATCAACAAATTGCAGATATCTATGAAAAATATGAAGCTTATTTATTAAAGAACAATCTTGTTGATTTTGATGATTTACTTTTATTACCATATATGATTTTAGAAAAAAATGAAGAATTAGCAAAAGAAACAAGTCAACGATATCAATATGTTATGGTAGACGAGTATCAAGATACAAACGAATTACAATATAAACTATTGAGAAAACTTTGCTCTACACACAATAATATATGTGTTGTGGGTGATGATGATCAATCTATTTATGGATGGCGTGGTGCTACTATTAAAAATATTTTAAATTTTTCAGAGCATTTTGAAGATACAAAGGTTGTTAAGCTAGAGGAAAACTATCGTTCAACAAATACAATTTTAGAACATGCTAACCAACTTATTGAACATAACAGAGATAGATTAGGTAAAAAACTAATTGGAACAAGAAAAAAAGGTGATTCAGTAAGGGTATATGAATCACATGATGAAAATGAAGAAACAAGAAAAATAATTGATGATATAAAAAAACTTATTGCTTCGGGTGAATCTGCAAAAGATATTGCCATTTTGTTTAGGGTTAATGCCCTTTCTAGATCACTTGAAGAGGGTTTTAATAAAGCAGGAATTAGTTATAGACTTATTGGTGGAATGAAATTCTACGAAAGAGCAGAGATTAAAGATTTAATTGCTTATTTTAGAATTTTAACAAATACAACTGATAACTTTTCATTAAAAAGAATTATTAATAAACCAAAAAGGGGAATTGGAAAAACTACAATTGATAAACTTGATGCAAAATCAGTTGAGCTTAAAAAACCAATTTTTACAATATTAGAAGAGTACAATGCAGATGAACTATCAGCTATTGTTGGAAAGAAAAACTCAAGAACTTTAAAAGTATTTATGGCATCAGTTATGGATTTAAGAGAAGCTTTAGAAGAATCGAAAATGAGATTTTTAGATTCTTTTGAAGATACTTTTGATTACAGAGCTTCATATGACAATGTTCCCGATGGTTTTGATAGACAAGCAAATATTGATGAGTTTTATGGATATATTAGAGACTATTTTATTCAACATCCCCATTTATCATTGGAAGATTTTTTAAATGAGATTGCTTTAGATTCAGAAAATAGTGAATTAACAGACCAAGCTGTTTCAATGATGAGTATCCACTCATCAAAGGGTTTAGAATATAAACATCTTTTTATTATAGGTCTTGAAGAGGGATTTTTCCCAATTACAGGAGATGGTAGTGATATTGAAGAGGAAAGAAGATTAGGTTATGTAGGAATAACTAGAGCAATGGATACCTTAACTATGTCTTTTGTTCACTCAAGGTTTTACAAAGGGAAGAGGGCAACACTTTTAAAAAGTAGATTTTTAAGTGAAGCTGGTCTTATAAAAGGAAGTTTGCAACTTGAAAAACACTCAAATTACAAAAAAGGTGATTTAGTTCAACACAAGATTTTTGGAATGGGAAGAGTGCAAAAAGCAACTAAAGCTGGAAAAGATTATAAGCTTACCATAAATTTTGGTGGACAAAGAAGAGACATCCTTTCAAGTTTTGTAGAAAAAATCTAGAGATAAAATTTAAAACTAAATGCAAAAAAAATTATATGATAATAAACAATTAAATAAATTAATTGTTGTAAATAAACCTTTATTTAGAAGTTCAAATTCATATTTAAATGAGATAAAAAGAAAATATAGAAATAAAAAAGCAGGATTTAGTGGAACACTTGATCCTTTTGCTTGTGGATGTTTAATTGTTGCTTTTGGACAATATTCTAAACTATTTAACTACTTGAAAAAAACACCTAAAACATATCGTGCAGTTATCTGGTTGGGTGCAACTTCCCAGTCCCTTGATATTGAAAATATAATTGATATTAAAGATGAACAAAAAGTTGATAAAACTTTATTAGAAAAAGAGATAAAAAATTTAATTGGAATACATGAGTATTTTCCTCCAAAATTTTCAGCAAAAAAAATTGATGGTAAAAGAGCTTACGATTTAGCAAGAAATGGTGAAGAGGTTAAGATGAAAAAATCGAGTATGGAAATTTTTGATACAAAGTTTATCTCTTATAAACATCCTTTTATTACATTTGAATCAACAGTTAGTGAAGGTTCATATATTAGAAGCTTAGCTCAGATATTACTTGAAAAATTAAATAGGGTAGGAACCCTTTCATATTTAAATAGATTAAATGAAGGTAAGTTTTGTTTTGAAAATGAAAAAGATTTAAATCCATTAGATTTTTTAGATTTAAAAGAGAATAAATATTTTGGAGATAAAAGCTATTTTGATAATGGAAAGAAAATTTTAGTGGAGTATTTTCAATATAAAGATGATGGAAAATATCTTGTTAAATTTGAAGACTTTTTTAGTATAATCGAAATTGAAAATAAAGAAGTGAAATATTTATTAAATAAGGTGTTATGTGGTTCGTAAGAGTTTTTCTAAAGTAAATATATTTTTAAAGATTGCTGGTAAAAGAGATAATTATCACGAATTAGTTTCAAGATTTGTAAGAGTGCATACTTTATATGATGTAATATCATTTGAAGGGGGCTTTTTCAAAGATTTTACTCTTGTTGGAAAGTTTGGGTGTGAAACTAAAAAAAATACAATATATAAAGCTTATGAAAAATTAAAAGAGATTTCACCTAAAGTTGAAGAATATTTTAAAAAAAATTGTGTGATAGTTGATAAAAGAATTCCAGAGTTTGCAGGACTTGGTGGTGGAAGTTCTAATGCTGCAACATTTATGATTATGGTAAATGAAGTTTGTGATTTAAATTTAAGTAAAGATGAACTTTGTAGTATGGCAGCACAAATAGGTGCAGATGTTCCATTTTTTGTATATGAGTATGATAGTGCAAATGTTACTGGAATTGGTGAAATAGTAGAAAAATTTGAAGAAGAGATTTTAGATATTGAGGTTATAACACCAAAAGTTGAGTGTAACACAGGAGAGATTTTTAAAATATTTAGAGATAAATTTTATAAAGAGATTTCAAAAGATGATACAGAAAAGTTTTTAAAGATGAATTCAATTGATATATTACAAACACTAGATATATATGAAGCAAATGATTTATTTGCTCCTGCAAGTGAGGTTTATCCTGAATTGAATAACTATAATAAAGAGAGTTTTTATTTTAGTGGTAGTGGAAGTTCATTTTTTAAGCTTTCAAATAGGAATAAATAATGGCAAAAAAAGAGACAAATAAAACTCAAGTATTTAAAAATAGAAAAGCCTTTCATGATTATGAGATTTTAGAGACTTTAGAAGTTGGAATTGTTTTAGAGGGAAGTGAAGTAAAAGCAGCAAGAGAGGGAAGGGTTAATCTTAAAGATAGCTTTGTTAGAATAATCAAAAATGAAGTTTATGTTTTAAACATGCACATCACACATTTAAGTACCACTCACTCAACATATAGACCTGATGAAAGAAGAGCAAGAAAACTTTTATTACATAAAAAACAAATTGAAAAGTTTTATAGTAAAGTGACTAAAGAGGGAATTACCTTAATTCCATTAAAAATGTATTTTAATTCTAAAAATATGATTAAAATGCAAATTGCAACTGCAAAAGGTAAGAAACTTCATGATAAAAGGGAAGACTTAAAAGAAAAATCTATGAATAGAGATATACAAAGAGCCTTAAAAAACTATTAAAATATTATTTTTGTGAAATTTTTATAAATAAAATAGAGCATAATTAAAAAATAAAATAAAACTTAAGAAAAAATATTTGTTAAATTATTAAATAGAAGTGTTAATTTTTTGTTAATTTTAAGTTTTTGTTCGTTAAGATAACCCGATAAGTGACAAAAAAGTGACTTTAAAAAAATTAGTAGGAGGAGATTGATGCAAAACGGTGCACGAATCGAGTATGATTACTCAATTGCAAAAGCGTTTACATTTGCAACAATTCTGTTTGGTATCATTGGTATGACTGTTGGTGTTATACTTGCATTTCAACTTGCGTTTCCAAGTTTAAACAACTTAGCAGGTGAATATGGTACTTTCAGTAGATTAAGACCTTTACACACAAATGGTGTGGCATTTGGTTTTACATTAAGTGGAATCTTTGCTTCATGGTATTACATATCGCAAAGAATTTTAAAAGTATCTCTTAAAGAGTCGCCATTTTTAATGGGTGTAGCTAAGCTACATTTTATTCTTTACTTCATTACAATTCTTTTAGCTGTTGTAACTCTATTTATGGGTATTACAACTTCAAAAGAGTATGCTGAATTAGAATGGCCTTTAGATATTCTTATTGTTGTATGGTGGGTACTATGGGGTATCTCAATTTTTGGTATGATTGGTATCAGAAGAGAAAGAACTCTATATATTTCAATGTGGTATTTTATAGCATGTTTCATCGCAGTTGCTATGTTACACCTATTTAATAATATGGAAGTTCCAACTGCACTAGTTTCTGGTTATGGTTCATGGATTCACTCAGTATCTATGTATGCTGGTACAAATGATGCTTTAGTTCAATGGTGGTATGGACATAATGCTGTTGCATTCGTATTTACTACACCAATTATTGCTATGATTTACTATTTCTTACCAAAAGAGTCTGGACAAAATGTTTACTCATATAAGTTATCTATTTTAGCTTTCTGGGGATTAATGTTCGTATATCTTTGGGCAGGTGGACACCACTTAGTATATTCTACTGTTCCAGATTGGATGCAAACTATGGGTTCTGTAATGTCTGTTGTATTAATTTTACCATCATGGGGATCAGCTATTAATATGCTTTTAACTATGAAAGGTGAGTGGCAACAATTACAAACTAATACACTAATTAAATTTATGGTATTAGCTTCGACATTCTATATGTTATCAACAATTGAGGGACCAATTCAATCAATCAAATCTGTTAATGCTATTGCTCACTTTACTGACTGGATTCCAGGTCACGTGCATGATGGTGTTTTAGGATGGGTTGTATTCATGATTATGGCTGCACTATTCCATATGGCACCAAGAATGTATGGTAGAGAAATCTACTCTAAATCGTTAATGGATACTCAATTCTGGTTACAAACAACTGGTATTGTATTATACTTTACATCTATGTGGATTGCAGGTATTACTCAAGGTATGATGTGGAGAGCATATGATGAATATGGTTCTTTAGTTTATTCATTCATTGATACAGTTACTGTATTACATCCATACTATACTATTAGAGCTGTTGGTGGGTTATTATACCTAATTGGATTCTTTATGTTCGCATACAACATGTACAAAACTGCAACTGCAGGTAGAGTACTTGATAAAGAACCAGTAAATGCTTCGCCAGTAGCAGCGTAAGAAGGAGGGTAAAATTATGTTTCATTGGTTTGAACAAAGACCGTTTTTCTTTTCGGTACTATTATTTATATTTATAGCATTTGCAGGTATTGTAGAAGTTATTCCTGATTTTGCTAAACAATCAAGACCAACTGTTGGTACAAAACCATACTCTGTACTTGAATTAGCAGGAAGACATGTTTATATTAAAGATTCTTGTAATGCTTGTCACTCTCAGTTAATTAGACCATTTAAATCAGAAACTGATAGATATGGTATGTATTCACTTTCTGGTGAGTATGCATATGATAGACCTTTTCTTTGGGGATCAAAAAGAACTGGTCCAGATTTAATGAGAGTTGGTAATTATAGAACTACTGATTGGCACGAGAATCACATGATGGATCCAGCTTCAGTTGTACCAGGTTCAATTATGCCTGCGTACCCACATCACTTTACAAACATGGCTGATTTAGATACAGCTTATGGTGAAGCTTATACAGTTAAAAATGTATTTAATACTCCATATGATGTAGATATTGATGGTGATGGAAAAGTTGATGTAGAACTAGGTGATTATGATACAGCTATTGCAAAAGCAAAAGAAGAAGCTAAAGCAATTGCTGCTGATATGAAAAATCAAGCTGTAAAAGACGCCGTGGCTAACGGTCAAGTTCCTGAAATTGTTGCATTAATTGCATATTTAAATTCTTTAAAATAAGAGGTTAAAATGGATCAAGAAACCCTGCTTACTATACAAGGATATGCGAAGTTTTTCCTAATCCTTGTTGTATTCATTGTATTTTATTCTTATGCGTTTTCTATTTATAGAAGACAAAAAAAAGGTGAAAGAGATTTTGAAAAATATTCAGATCTGGTACATGATGATAGTATAGCAGCTGATCCTCTCGAAAAAAGAAAAGAAGAACAAGAGAAAAAAGAGAAGGAGATATAATTATGAAATCTATGGTTATAGGTGGAATTATTCTTATCGTTGCTCTAATCGCAGGAACTTACATAGTTGCAGGTGATGCTTTAAGCAGCGATATTTCAATAGAAAGTAGTTTAACATTCTTAGGTGCAATTTGTGTAATTACTATTACTGTATTTGTAGCACTTAAATATGTAAATCAAATTAAAAATGACACAGCTAGTGGTGAACTATCTGAAGAAGCGTGGGATGGAATTGGTGAATATAAAAATGAAATCCCTACTGGATGGGCTTTAGCTTTTGTTGGTACAATGGTTTGGCTAATGTGGTACTGGACTGTAGGTTATCCAACAAATGGTTTCTCACAAATTGGTCAATGGAATGAAGAAGTTAATGAGTATAATGCAAGATTTGAATCTAAATGGGAAAACCCAACTAATGATACATTAGTTGCAATGGGTGAGTCAACATTCTTAGTTCAATGTGCACCTTGTCATGGTGTTGATGCTGAAGGTATCAATGGAAAAGCTCATAACTTAACAAAAAGATTTAGTAAAGAGCAAGTTGTTCATGTTATTAAAAATGGTGCAAATAGTTTAAAAACTGCATATCCTGCAGGTATGCCACCAATGATGTTAACTGAAGAAGCTGATATTAACGCAGTTGCTGAATATGTTGCAGGTGGATTCAAAGGTGAACAACCAGCTATGTATTCTGTATGTGCTGGATGTCATGGTGCTGATGGTGCTGGTATGGCATTTGTTGCTCCAAATATCAAAGCATATGATGATGCTTTAGTTACTGCTGTTTTAACTGACGGTAAAAAAGGAAGCATTGGTATGATGCCAAGTTTCAAAGGTAGATTAAACGAAACTCAAGAAAAAGCATTAGCTGCTTATATTAGAAGTTTAGGAGAGTAAGATGGCTGGAAACACTCAAATGAATGATAACGAAAGAGGATTATTTTCTCTGTTACACGGAATCACAGGAATGTTAATAGCAGTAGTATTACTTTTAACTATTCTTGCAGTTTTAGTTTTCAACGCAGTTGTGGTACAACAAAGAGAAGCGCAAAATTTCTATAAAGTAAACCAAGATTTAAATGGTTTAAAAGCTGTTGATAGAAATAACCACAAGCACTATGAATTAGTTGGGAAATAAGGAGAAACAATGTTATACAGATTAATTTGGCTAGGTATGGGAATCATGGCAGTTTTATCAATCTATTTAGGTTTCTTTGATTCAACTAGAGTATTCGTTGGTTAATGAAAAGTTTAAATATTAATATAAAAGTAGCAGTATTCTCACTGCTACTTTTTTTAACTACTCAATCTTTCGCAAGCAAATTCGTTTTAAATGATGGTGGATTAATTGACCCAAGAACTATTACAAAAGTAGAAGAGATTGGTTCTGAATCTGAAGCAAAACTTGGTGTAAATATTTACACTTATGTTAAACAATCATTTGGATTACCAGAAAATACTCCAACAAAAGATAAAATTAAATATATAAAAGATTATGAAGCTCAAATTATTCCTAGTTTGAAAAAACCTTATGTTCTACTAACAATGTCAGTAGAAGACACACATGTAAATTTAATTGTATCTTCAAAGTTAAAAGAAATCGTAGATAAAAATGAGATTTTAAACGACTATGTTGTACCATTGCTTGCTTCAAAAGATAAGAACTCAATTTATGCAAAAGCGAGTGCAGCTGTTTTAAATGGTTATGCAGCTATTGCTGATACTATTGCCGAATCAAGGGGAATAAAACTTGAAAGTAGTATAGGAAGTTCAGGTAAAGTAGCTGGAACTATTTGGAGAGTATTTATGTACTCTTTAGTAGTTGTAGGGATTTTATTATATACTTTTGCAGTTTTAAGAAGAAAAAAATAGGATTTTAAAACAATGAAAAGAAATTATTGGCCTTTGTTTTTTATAGGTATATTTTCTTTTGTATTTGCAATGATTGTATGGACAATTATGTCAGCATCTAAAGTTCCAGTAAATAAAGATGAAACATTTTTAACTTCATATCAAGATGTTGATAACAACTACAATAAAATAGTACATTCAAATGAAAACTTTGAAAATAAATACGACTTTAAATTAAGTGTAAATGGAAAACAATTCGGTTTAGTTTATAAAGATATGTTTTTAGCTCAAAGAGTGATAGAAAAAGTATCAAAACATAAAGATATTTTTAACTTTGGAACAAAAAATGAAGTTAATATAACTATTAGCGATAAGAAAACAGGAAAAAATATCGAAAATTTTGATGTTAAATTAAGAATATCAAGACCAACAAATCATGATGCAACTATGGATTTTAATGAAAAACAATTTAAAGTTGATTTACCACTAAAAGGAAATTGGAATATCACAGGACAAGTGAAAGTTGCTGATGATATTGGATATTTTTATATAAAATCTAATGCAAGATAATTTACTTTCAAAGAATAAAAAACTTTTAGTATATCCAACTTCAAGAGCTATTAGAGAGTATGTAAACTCACAAAAAGAGTTTGATACTCTATTGCCTTCAATTATCACTATTGATGAACTTTTTAAAAAATCTTTATATTTTGACAATTTAAAATTAATTGATGAAGAGGAAAGATTCCTTTTTTTAAAAAAAGCTGTTCAAAACATAGATTTAAATCAAATTGGAATCTCAAGTACATTTACCCACTTTATAAAACAAAGTGATTATATCTATAGATTTTTTTTGGAATTAGCAAGTGAAGGTGTTGATATTGATACAATCTCAACTTCTGATACTTATGGCTTTTATTCTGAACATTTACAATTATTAAAACAAATTCAAAAAAACTATTTAGATATATTAGAAGAAAATAGTGCCATTGACAGATTAAATATTTCAAAGTTTTATAAAATAAATGAAAATTTTTTAGAAAGATACCAATCAATAGATTTGGTTTTTGAAGGATATTTTACATCTTTTGAGTTTGAACTTATTAAGAGTATTTCCAAAAAAGTGAATTTGAATATTGAATTCATTTATAATAAATTTAACAAAAAATCAATTGAGAAGTTTATTAATTATGGTTTTACTTTAGAACTTAACTATAAATATAAAATAGATTTCTCAAATAAAAAAATTATAGAAAAAAGCGAACTCTTATCAAAATATGATAGTTTAGAGATAAAAGGTTTTTCTTCAAGAATAAATCAGATAGCTTATATAAAAAAATCAATTGTTAATTTAGTTGAAAAGGGTATTGAGCCATCAAGAATAGCTTTAATTTTACCTGATGAATCATTTGCTTCTACAATCTCACTTTTTGATAAAGAAAACTATTTTAACTATGCTATGGGTTTAAATATTTATACTACAAACTTGTATAAAATTATTGATGCAATTAATTTATATATAAATGAAGATGAGATAAAAAATATAAAAAATCTTGAGTTTTTAAATCTAGATATAAATGAAATAGATAAATTATTTAAAAATAACTGGAATAAATACCTTACAATCGATATGTTTGAAAATATTATTGGATTTTTTATTTCAAAGGAATCAAACAAAGAACTTCTTGAAAAGTTTAATGAAGCTATATATAAATTGTACAAACTATTTTTCACAATAAATGAAAAGATTCTTCTAAAAGAAGCATATAAAATCTTTAGTCAAAAAATAAGTGAAATAACCCTTGATGATGTAAATTCTGGAAAGATAACTGTTATGGGTTTACTTGAAAGTAGAAATATAAAATTTGATGGACTTATAATTTGTGATTTTAATGAAAGTTTAATTCCAAAAAGAAGTGTTAAGGATAAGTTTTTATCCTCTTCTATAAAAGAAAAATCAAATTTGCCAACACCTCTTGATAGGGAAAATTTACAGAAATACTATTATGAAAGACTAATCTCGAATTCAAAAAATGTGATTATCTCTTATATAAAAAATGATAGTGAACAAATAACAAGGTTTGCAGATATCTTATTTGATATAAAAATAGATGAAAAACTTTATGACAATGAGTATAAACATATATTATTTAAAAATCATTCATTAAAACATTTTGATGAAGAACTTATTTTAGATATAGACCTATCAAAACAAACTTGGAGTGCAAGTTCTCTAAAAGAATTTTTAGAGTGTAAAAGGAAGTATTATTTAAATCATATACTTAAAATAAAAGAGCATGAGATAAGTTTAAAGCCAAAGGGGTATGAATTAGGTAATATTGTCCATGAAACTCTAGAAGAGTATTATAAACAAGAGAATAGAGGTTTACAAAGCTTACTTAATATATTTGACAAAAAAAGAAGTTCAAATCTATTTTTAAATTTAGATTTAGAACTTTGGAGAAAGAAATTTATTGAGTTTATATCAGTTGAAGATGATAGATTTAAAGAAAATATATTAGTTTTAGAACTTGAAAAACCATTTTTATGTGAATTTGAGGGTATAAAAATTAGAGGTGTTATTGATAGAATTGATAAAAAAGATGATAATTATCTTGTAATCGATTATAAAACAAGTTCTTCTTTAAAAATAAACACAAAAAGCAATTTTGAAAAGGCTACTGATTTTCAATTGGAATTTTATTATTTAGCTGTGAAGGAGCTTTTTAAAGCTTCAAATATCAAAAGTTATTATTATGATTTATATAATATGAAACTTTTAGAAGAAACAATGCTTTATGAAAAACTTGATGTTTTAAAAGAGATATTTAAAGAGTTTAAAACTACAAGTGTAAGTTTTGACAAGTGTGATAATAATCAAACTTGTCAATATTGTACTTATAAAACTATATGTAATAGATAATTAACTATTTAAAATGTTTTCAGTTGATTTTCTTATAATAGGTAATCTTTCTTTAATTACATCTTCAACTATATATAAATCTACACCTTCATAATCATGAGCAATAAAATTTCTAAGTTCATAACTTCCTTTAATATCTTGTTTATCAAATTTAGATAGTATTTCTAATTCACCATTATGTAACAATTTATCAAATTGTTCAGATATAGAAGTGAGATGCATTAAAATTGAAGCACGAGAATTTTGTTCATCATCTAATGCTAATCTAATTGAACCTTTTTCTTTGATTATTGAGTTAATAAAATTGATTTTTTTTTGAATAATTCTTATTCTCTCAATGGCTTTAGTACTATACAAAAATTAACTCTTTTTCAATATTCTTTTTTAAATCACTTTTTGAATTTAAATCGAATATATCTATATTTTTATGAAATTTACTTCTAATCTTTTCTTTTATATAAGAAAGTAGTTCAAAATAATTATAGGCACTGTTAGATGATAAATAATCTGGATTTTTTGAAATTGCTATATCAATATCACTATAAATATTTTGATTATTTGTCGCAAAACTTCCAAATAATCCAATCTTGTCAATACCTTTTTTATTCAAATCTAATTTAATCTCTTTAAGATATAAAAGAATATTTTCTTTTGTAGCCTTCATATATACCTTCTCAATAAAAAATAAGTATAATTATATCATAAAATTTTTAGGAACCTGAAACTTGTTTCAGGCTTTAAGAAGATTGTGCAATAAGTACATCTTCAATAATTTTTGTGATATCCCCATCTAAAATTGCATCTACATTTGAATATCCAATATTACTTCTTGTATCTTTTACTTGTTGATATGGTTGAAGTACGTAAGATCTAATTTGATGTCCCCATCCAATTTCACTTTTTTCAATTCCATCTGAAGCTGCTTTTTGTTTTTCAAGTTCTAGTTCATAAAGACGTGATTTTAACATTTTCATAGCACTTGCTTTGTTTTTATGTTGAGATCTATCATTTTGACATTGAACAACAATACCTGTTTTTATATGGGTAATTCTAATAGCAGATTCTGTTTTATTAACATGCTGCCCACCAGCACCACTTGCTCTATATGTATCAATTCTAATATCTTTATCTTCTATTTCGATATCGATATTATCATCAATTTCAGGAGATACCATAACAGATGCAAAAGAGGTGTGTCTTTTTGCATTTGAATCAAAAGGTGAGATACGAACTAATCTATGAATACCATTTTCAGCTTTTAAATAGCCATAGGCATTTTCACCTTTTATGATAAAGGATACATCTTTTATACCTGCTTCTTCACCATCTTGATAATCAAGTAGTTCAATTTTAAAATCTTTTCTTTCTGCCCATCTTAGGTACATTCGGTATAATATAGAAGCCCAATCTTGTGATTCAGTCCCACCAGCTCCTGGATGAATAGAAACAATAGCATTTAAAACATCATCAGGTGAACTTAACATAACAGAGATTTCAGTTGATTTAATTAATTCTTCTAAATCACTCGCTTCTTCAAAAAGAAGTTCAAAAGTATCTTCATCTTTTTCTTCCCCAGCTAATTCATATAACTCATTTGTTCCACTTAAAGCTTCATTTGCTTTATTAAACTTACTAAGTTTACTTAAGATTCTATTTTTTTCTATACCAATTTTTGTGGCAGTTTCAACATCACTCCAAAAATCTTGTGAAGATTCTAACTCTTCTATCTCTTTTAATCTTTTATTTAACTCTTCAGGCTTTAAAATATTTTTTATATTTTCAAGCTTTGTATTTAGAAGTTTTAAAATCTGTGAATATTCATAGGCATCCATTAATTAGAAGATTCCTCTTTTGATTCTTCTTTTGGTTTGAAAGTTCTAATATATGAATATATATTTTTTACATCTTTATTGTGTAATATTTCAGCGTAAGGTTTCATAATAAAAGCTTTACCTCTATCATAATCACCTAATAAATAATCTCTAATTGATAATTGCATATCTTCTAATGAAAGTTCTACAAGAGGTCTAGAACTACCATAAGCTTTTTTCTCTGCTTTTTCACCATGGCATGATTGGCATTGTTTTATATATAATTCTTTTCCACTTCTTGACATTTGAATTATTGCTTCTTTTTTCTTTTTAGCTTGCTCTTGAACTTTTCTTTCTTCAAGTCTTTGCATAATTCTTTGCTCTAATTTTTCTTCATCCATTGTTGATAAAGTTTGAGCCTCTTTTTTTAGAATGTAAATATAGTTTTTACCATTTGTAGATTGTTCTATTTTGATATCTTCAACATTCCAACCATCTTTTTTCATATCAGCTAATGATTTTGTTGAAGAGCATAATCCCCCATCTAAAGGTGTTGATTCGATTGTTGCCATAGAACTGTGGTTTTCTTTAAAACACATTGTTGTTTGAGCTAATAAAGCTGAAGTAGAAAATAAGCTAAAAGCTATAAAAGTTTTGATATTCATCTATTTTAATCCTTTTATTATTTAAAAGGATATTTTATCATAAAAAATCTTTTTTATACTTTTTAAGCCTGAAGTTGTTGTTTTTTAGAGATAAAAAAAGGTTAGAGGAAAACCTCTAACCTTTTAAGAGTTTAGTAAAACTTTAAATTAGAAAGAGTATTTTAACTCAATTCTAGAGTTTTGGAAATCGTCATTATTTCCAGCAATACCATCATCAACTTCTCCCATTGATAATCTACCAAGAACGTAGAAGTTTTTAGACATTTGGTATTTAGCATTTAATTCAGTTTCAGTAGCATCTACAATATTAGAGTTGCTATTTCCATCAACTGATAGGTAGTGAGCACCTAAAGTAATTGTATCAGTAACTTTTGCAGATAATCCTAAATGCCATGCATCAGCATCATTAATTAACATCATATCGTTAGTTAATAATCCTAAGTTGTTTGCTGCATCAACATCACCATCAAATGTAGTATCACCTGAATCTTCACCAGTTTTAACATAGTTTAATTGTGCAGAAACGATTCCGATAGAACCATTGATTCCAGCTTGTAAGTAAGAGATGTCAGCACCAGCTAAAGCACCATCAGCATCTAACTCAGCATATCTAGCATTTACACCAATAGGTCCAAATGTAGCATCTGCAGCTAAAGTATATCCTGAAACTGCATCATAAGTTGTAGCAACATCAGATACTTCGTCTAAAGTACTTAAGTACCAAGCTTCAAAGTTAACCATTTCAACTGAACCTAATACACCAAGACCATATACACTTACACCTTGATAGTTAGTTAATGGAAGTCTACCTTCAACTTTATCAGTATCTAAATAATAAGCACCAGCTAAAGTAACAGCTCCTAATCCATAAGTTGCAACAATACCGTTACCAGAGTTACCATTGTCAGTCATTGGTGAAACTAAACCTAATCTACCTGCAGAAACAGTTAAAGGACCGTTTGCATAAGTAAAGAACATTTGATTCCAAGAGAAATCTTTTGCAGCTGAATCAGAAGTTGCAGAACTTGCAGCATTATCAGTTACAGTTTTAACAGAAGCAGTTACGTTATCGTTAACTTTTGTAGTAACTTTAACAACTAATTTAACTTCACCTCTTGTATCCATATCATTTTCATGGTCAGTGTTCATTCTGTATCTAGCGTATCCAGAAATTGTTGAATCTTTAATTGCTTCTTCTAATGATCCTGCAGATGCATAAGAAGTCATACCAGCTACTGCAACAGCAGCTACTAAACTCATTTTTGCGAATTTTTTCATTTGTTCTCCTAAATTTTCGAAAATTAATCAGTTAACCGGATGCGCGAACAACTTAGAAAGTAGAATTATCTAAGTACTATTCCGGATGACCGTTGCAAAATTTTACAGAAGTTAATTTTAAAGTTTTCTTAAAGTAGTTTAAAAGTTACGAAATGGTGGCATATTTAAGTTCTTTTTTATGTATAGATTTTTGTTATATTCTAATCAGTATTATGAAGTTTTACAAAAATGTATACAAATTGTTAAAGTAATAGATAAAAATCTATACTTAGTTTTCTAGTGATACTATACAATTGGCCATAATATCAGGTTTTGAGATTTTTATTTTTAAATTTTTTATTTTATAAGAGTTAGTAAGATTATTTTCTATATAAATGATAGCTTCTTCTAAAAGTTCAAATTTTTTTTCCGTCATAATATTTTCAATATCATTTGAAACTTTTGAATAATCTATAAACTCATCTTTATTTGAAAAATCATATTCGAAAGATAAGTTTATAATAACTTTTTGAGCAGTTTCCCTTTCAAAGTCAAGTATTCCTATAATACAATCAAAGTTTAAGTCTTCTATATATACTTTCATTATATTAGATAACTTTTCCCTCTTGGCCTTTTACTAGTCTTATGATATTTGGTATATGTTTATAATAGATTATAAAAGCAATAATATACATAGGAGCATTTGAACCTACATTTAATCCATTGTTAAATAAAATTGCTGATATTACAACTGCCGTTAAACCCAATAAAGAAGATAGTGATGAGATTTTTAAAACCTTTCCACAAAATACCCAAACAACTGCGCCTATAATTGTTGGTATTGGAATTAAAACTATAAATGCCCCAAGTCCAGTTGCAACACCTTTACCACCTTCAAGTCCTAAAAATATAGAATAACAATGACCAAGAACTGCTAAAACGCCAATAGCCCAAAGTGTTGCTTCACTTGCACCCATACTCATAGCTATTAAAATTACAATTGTTCCTTTTAGAGCATCAAGTATAACTGTCGCAATACCAAGTTTTTTTGCTAAGCTTGGATTTGTTTCTTTTACAACTCTTAAAACATTTGTTGCCCCAATACTTTTACTACCAGACTCTTTTATATTAACCCCAGCAAAAACCTTTGCTAATATTAAACCAAAAGGGATAGAACCAGCTAAATAAGCAACAATATAAAAAAGTACGTTGAAATTGAAAAGAAAATCCATTTAAAACCTTGTAATAAATTTATGAAAGAGGATTATAACTAAAATTTTGTTATATTCCCAAATAATTAAAACTTAATGATATTTAAGGCAATAAATTGAATTTACAAATGAACTTAAAAGATGAAATTTTAAAATTAAAAGATGAACTAGATGTTACATTAGTTGCACACTTTTATCAAAGAGACGAGGTTTTTGAATTAGCAGATATCACTGGGGATTCATTAGAACTAGCAAGAAAAGCAAAAGAAACTGCATCAAAGTATGTTGTTTTCTGTGGTGTTGGATTTATGGGTGAGAGTGTAAAAGTCCTAAGTCCTGAAAAAACTGTGCTTATGCCAAAAATTGCATGTTGTGCAATGGCAAGGATGATTGATGAGGGTTATTATGAACAAAATCTGAAAATCATAAACGAAGCTGGAATATCAAATGATGATATTTTGCCAATAACTTATATCAACTCTAGTGCAGCTGTTAAAGCAAAAGTTGGAGAGATGGGTGGTATGGTATGTACTTCATCAAATGCATACAAAATCATTGAAAAAGGTTTAGAATCAGGAAAGAAAATTTTCTTTGTACCTGATAGATGTTTAGGTCAAAACTTCGCAAAATCTTTAAATCTAAAATCAGCAGTTGTTGGTGATGGTTCAGATTTAAAAGAAGCAGATATTATATGTTATAACGGTTTTTGTTCTGTTCATCAACTTTTTACAACTGAAGATGTGGAGTTTTACAGAGAAAAATATCCAGATATTTTAATTGCAGTTCATCCCGAGTGTGACCCAGCTATTTGCGATATGGCAGATTTCGTTGGTTCAACTTCTCAGTTAATAAAATATATAAAAGAGTTACCCCTTGATCAAAAAGTTGCAGTTGGTACAGAATATAATATGGTAAATAGATTAAGAGAAAAAAATACATTTATTTTAAGTTCTACAAAACCTGAGTGTCCAACTATGAATGAAACAACTTTGGAAGATGTATATAAGACATTAAAATCAATAAAAGATAATAATATAAGTGAAGAGACATTAATCAAAGTTGATGAAAACACTATTAAATGGGCAAGAGTTGCTTTAGAGAGGATGCTTGAAGTATGATAAATATTAAAAAATTCGTTAAAAATGCTATTATAGAAGATAATGGTAGAGGGGATTTGTTTTATGATGTTGCTCCAAAAGGAAGATTTACAGCAAAAGTAATCACTAAAGATGATGGTATTTTTGCCGGAGAAATCTATGCAAAAGCTTTAGCTAAAACTGAAAAGTTTGAGTGTAGGTTTTTAAAACATGATGGGGATAAGTTAAAAAAAGGTGATGTTATAGCAAAACTTGAGGGTAAAGCTTCAATTTTACTATCAAGTGAAAGAACTTTTTTAAATATGCTTCAGCATGCTAGTGGAATTGCAACTATGGCAAATAGATTTGTTTCACAAGTTGAAGACTTAGAAGTTGCTCTTTTAGATACTAGAAAAACAAGACCTCAGTTAAGGGATTTTGAAAAATATGCAAGTAGAGTTGGCGGGGCTAGAAACCACAGACTTGGACTAGATGATTGTCTAATGTTAAAAGATACACATTTAAGAACAATCAAAGACTTAAAATCTTTTATTAAAGATGCAAGAAAAAGAATCTCTTGGGTTACAAAAATTGAGATAGAGTGTGAGACTTTTGTACAGGTAAAAGAATCAATGGAAGCAGGTGCTGATATTATAATGTGTGATAATATGGTTCCTGAACAAATCAAAGAAGTTGTTGAATTTAGAAATAAAAATTATCCAAATGTACTATTAGAAGCTAGTGGAAATATCTCTTTAAGTACAGTTAGAGACTTTGCTTTAACAGGAGTTGATGCATTGAGTTCTGGAAGTATTATTCATCAAGCAACTTGGCTTGATTTTTCTATGAAGTTCGATTAATTTACTATTGGTTAATAAAAAAAAGGCATACTTGAACCTATGAAAAAAGACTTTATTGTAAATAACAAAATAAACATGAGTGATTTTGCAAAAGCATTAGAACTTATTGAAAAAAGTAGATATATTTTAATAATTACCCATGTTAACCCAGATGCAGATTCAATCTCTTCTGCTTTAGCATTATCAAATCTACTTTATGAAAATAAGATTAAACACAAGGTTTTTAATGTAAGTTCAGACCTACCTCAAAACTTAGATTTTATATCAAGGTTTGACAAAATAACTGACCAATTACCAAGTTTTTATGATTTGGTTATTTCTGTTGATTGTGGTTCTAAAAAAAGATTTGGTTTTAATGTAGATGAAAATATACCATTGATAAATTTTGATCATCACGCTTCAAATGATAAATTTGGGGATATTAATTTAGTTGATCACTTTAAAAGTTCAACGGCAGAGATTGTGTATGACTTTTTTAAATTTAATGGATTATATATCACAAAAAATACTGCAACAGCACTTTATGTTGGTATCTATGATGACTCTTTAGCTTTTTCATTAGGGCGTTGTGATGAACTTACTTTTGATAAAGTTAACCATTTAGTTGAATTTGGAGCAAACCCTTCAGAGATTGCAAATAAACTTAAAAGAAGAGATTCCTTAGCAAAATATAGAGTTTTGCCAAAGGTATTAGAGTCTTTAGAATTGCATAGAGAAGGTGAGGTTGCTACTATTTATGTAAGAAATGAATGGCTAGATCAAACAGGTGCTCATACAAGAGATTGTGAAGATGCCTTAGATATGATTATGAGTATGAAAATTGTAAGGGTTACGATTTTTGTTAGAATTGTAAATGGCTCAAGTAGAGTATCCATTAGATCAAAGGGTAAAATAAATGTTGCAAAAATAGCAGCAATTTTTGGTGGCGGAGGTCATATAAATGCAGCAGGTTTTACTGTTGATTCATTAGATGTGGATGAAGTTAGAAATTTAGTATTAAAGGAAGTTCTTGAGAAGGCGAAATAATAGTTTTAAAAATATTTTGACATTGATGATATTATCAATTATAGTAGCAATTGGAGCATTTATTTATTTTTCTCCTATTTTTGAGAAAAAAAAGCCAACTGTATCATTTTTAAATAATGGGTATTGGAATGCAAAAGATAAGTTAAATATTAAACTTGAAGATGAAAGTGGAATAAAATCTTATAAAATCTCTTTTAAAGTAAATGATGCAAATATAGAAGTTCAAAATAAAGTATTAGAATCAAAACAAAATAAACTATCAATTGACATTAATTCAATTAAGCTTGACCAAAATGTAAAAACTATAAAACTTGCAGTTGAAGCTTATGATAATAGTATGTGGAATCTTTTTAGAGGAAATACTATTTATAAAGAGTTTACTTTAAATATAGATAGAAAAAGACCACTTGCAAGAGTTATAACAAATTCATACAATATAAAAAGAGGTGGAAGTGCAGCAGTTGTAGTTGAAGTAAAAGATGAAAATCTAAAAGAAAAATATATCACTTTTAATGATACATACAAGTTTGAATTAATCCCATATTTAAAAGAGGGGTTTTATGCTGCAATTATAGCTTGGCCAGTTGAAGTTGAGTTTGACCAATTTGATGTGGTAAATTTGGTTGCTATAGATAAAGCTAATAATGTAACAGTTAGTAAAGTTCCCCTTTATATAAAAGATTTAAAAATTAAAAATGACAAATTAAAGATTTCAGATAATTTTATAAATAAAGTTTCAATTCCTGTATTACAAAAAAGTGATATGGAAATACCAAGTTCAAATGATGAAATTTTTATAAAACAAAATAGATTTTTAAGAGCAAAAAATGTTTCTACAATAAGAGATGAGTCTATTAAAAATATGTCAAAAGAGATGCTTAATAATTTCTCAATAAATCCATTTAGAAGATTAAGTGGGTCTAAAACTTTCGCAGGATTTGCAGAAAAAAGAGAATATTTTTATGAGGGACAAAAAATAGATGAAGCTTGGCATTTGGGAATGGATTGGGCAAGTATAAAAAGAGCTCCTGTAAAAATCTCAAATGGTGGAACAGTTATATTTAATAATTACCTTGGGATTTATGGAAATACAGCAATTATTGACCATAAACTTGGATTACAAACTTTATATGCCCATACTAGTAAATTAAATGTTCAAAAAGGTGATGAAGTTAGAAAAGATGACAATATTGCAAATACTGGAAGTACTGGTGCAGTATTTGGAGACCATTTACATTTTGGAGTTTTAGTTCAAGGTATTGAGGTAAATCCAATTGAGTGGATGGATAAAAGCTGGATAAAAACAAGAATATTAGATATTTTATCTGAAGCAAAACAAGAGATAAGAAGAAGTAAATGAGACAAAGAACAATAGCCAAAAGTGTAGAGATTGTAGGAATAGGGCTTCATAAAGGAGTTCCAGTTAAAATGAAGCTTGAACCTTTAGATTCTGATATGGGAATTATCTTTTATAGAGTTGATAAAGGGATTACAATACCACTTAAAATAGAAAATGTTGTTGACACAAAAATGGCAACTGTTATTGGGAAAGATGATGTTGTTGTTTCTACTATTGAGCATTTATTGTCTGCTGTTTATGCATATGGGATTGATAATTTAAGAGTTGTAATTGATAATGATGAGGTTCCTGTACTTGATGGTAGTTCATCTGGTTATTGTATGTTAATTGAAGAAGCAGGTATTAAAGAGCTTGACAAAAGTAAAAAAGCTATAAAAATTAAAAAAGATGTTGAGATTGTAACTGAGGATGGTAAAAAAGTTGCTCTAAAACCTTCTAAACATATTATTTATGATTTTTCAATAGATTTTGAACACCCATCAATTGGGAAACAAAATTTTCATTTTGATTATTCAATTAGTGAATATAAAGAAAATATTAGCCGTGCGAGAACATTTGGTTTTTTACATGAAGTTCAATATTTAAGAAGTATAGGTCTTGCACAGGGTGGAAGTATGGAAAATGCAATTGTTCTTGACCAAACTAAAATCTTAAATCCAGAGGGATTAAGATATGATGATGAGTTTGTTAGACATAAAATTCTTGATGCCATTGGTGATATGGCACTTTTAGGTTATACTCTTGTTGGGGAATATGATGCCCACGCAGGAAGTCATCATCTAAACCATTTACTTACAAAAAAACTTTATGAAGATAAAGATAATTATGAAATTATAGATTTAGAAGAAGCAGAAGCAGAAGCACATGTATTCCAAATGGCTTATGCAAAAGTTCAATCTTAGGAGAAAAGAATAGAAGTTTTAGTTATAAGTATATCTAAACCACTTTTGGTTGGAATTTATGAGAATAAAAAACTAATTAAAAGTTACGAAAATGATGGTGTAACTTCAGATGTTTTACCATTAATATTTGAAAATATTTTAAATGAATATAAGATAAATAGAATATATTATGTAAATACACCAGGTTCTTACATGGCAATAAAAGTTGCATATGTATTTTTAAAAACTCTTTCTATAACAAAAAATATTGAATTAAAATCGTGTAGTGGATTTGAATTTAATGGGAATTCTCCTATTAAAGCTTTGGGAAAAAAATATTTTATAAATGATGAAAATGGTATTAAAGTTGATTTTTTAGATAATAAGAGTACAATGTCGGACTTTAAATTACCAGATCTTTTAGAAAATATAAATTTTTCTGATGAGACTCTGCCAATATATAATTTACCTGCTGTATAAAAGGAAAGCGTTTGAGAATTAGTGTTCCAGCAACAAGTGCCAATTTAGGTCCAGGATTTGATACTCTAGGATTGGCAATTTCACTTCATAATCAAGTGAGTATAAAACCTTCAAAATTTCATAGTGTAAGTTTAAAAGGTGAAGGTTCTAATAACCCAGTTTTAAAAGACAATAATATGTTTATTGCAATTTTTAACGATTTTTATCATAATCTTTCACAGAAAAAAAGACACTTTAGATTTGAATTCTCAAATGAAATTCCACTTTCAAGGGGATTAGGTAGTTCTTCTGCTGTTATTGTTTCTGCAATTGCAAGTGCTTATGCAATAGAGGGAATAAAAATTGAAAAAGAAAAATTACTGAATTTAGCATTAGCTTATGAATCACATCCTGATAATATTACACCTGCTGTTATGGGTGGATTTAATGTTGCTACTGTACATGAAAATGAAGTTAAATTTATAAAAAAAGATATGCCAAGATCAGTAAAAGCAATTGTTGTTATCCCTAATAGACCAATGTCTACACAATTATCAAGAAAAGCATTACCTTTTAAATATTCAAAAGAAGATACAATATTTAATATATCACACTCTTCTTTACTAACAGCAGCATTTATAAATGAAGATTGGGAGATGTTAAGAAATGCTTCATTGGATAAAATTCATCAAAAATATAGAATGAAGCAGATGCCTGAATTATTTGATGTACAAAAAACTGCATTAAAACATGGAGCTTTAATGAGTACTTTATCAGGGTCTGGATCAACTTTATTTTCTATTGCATTAAATGAAGATGCAAAAAGAATAGAGAGTGAATTACATAAAAGATTTCCTCATTTTAGAGTGTTAACTAGAGGATTTGACAACGATGGTGTTGTCATTAAAGATTAAAAAATATTTAAATTAAGCAAGATTTAGGTATAATATTGACTATTTTGAAAGAACCAATACGAACTTGTGTCATTTGTAGGGGCAAATATCCTAAAAATGATTTACTTCGTTTAAAGTGTAAGGATAAAAAACTTGTACCATATGATAACTATGGTAGAAGTTTTTATATCTGTAATGATTGTATTTCAATACTAAAAGATTCACAAATCAATCAAAAAGATTTCAAAAAGATAGAAAAAGCACTTTTTAGAGAGTGTAAAAATAAAGATGACTATATAGGACAACTTAAGGAGATATTAACGCATGTCAGATAATGTAAGAGTTTATGAAATAGCAGAAGAAGCTGGGGCTAGTAGCAATGAGGTTATTGCCAAAGCAAAAGATTTAGGAATAGAACTTAAATCACCGCAAACTGCAGTTTCATTTGAAGATGCTGAAGAGATTGCAAACTACATAATGACTGGTAAAAGTAGTAAGCTAAAAAAACCTGCAGCAAAAATCAAAAAAGCAGCACCAAAAACAGAAGAAAAACCTGAAGTAAAAACAGAAGAGAAAAAAGCTATTGAAGATGCACCTAAAAAAGAGGAAGTTAAAGTAGAAGATAATAAAGAGGAAGAAAAAACAGAAGAGACTGTTGAAAAACCTGAAGAAAAACCTCTAAAAAGTGTATCTCCTAAGAAAATCATTCCTAAAAGAAGAGGTTTAAAAATCATTAAAAAGAAAAAACCTCAAGAAAAAATTGAGACTAGTAATGATGAGATAGCAACACCAGCTTCAAATATTAAGAAACCTATGAAATCTCTTAGCGAAATTTTAGGTGGTAATGATTTAAATGATAATCCAAGTGAAAAAGCAGCTCCTGCTCCTCAGTCAAAAGCACCAGTTAAGAAAAAAGAAAAGAAAAAGCAACCAGCAAAATCTCATGACCATGGTAAGGTAATTGAGTTTGAAGCAAAATCTACACAAGAATTCAATGATAATAGTGATGAATCTTTATTAGGTGAAGAGGTTGTTCTACTTGATATGGATTTAGCAGATACATCAAAATTATTTGATGAACCTAAACAAAATCAAGATAATAAAAGACAAAGTAGATCGTCTAGACCTGCTGCATTTGGTAATAGACCTCAAGGATTAAAAAGAGGTAAAAGAAAGAAAAGAATCAAAAGAGAAGTTGAAGAGATAGAAATCACTGAAATAACAATTCCTGAAGATGTTAGGGTATATGAATTTGCAGAAGCTTGTGGAAAATCACCGGCTGAAGTTATCACAGTACTATTTGGTCTTGGAATGATGGTTACAAAAAATGACTTCTTAAAACAAGATGAATTAGAAATTCTTGGTGAAGAATTTGGTATTGAAGTTACAGTAAAAGATGCACTTGAAGATGCAAACTATGTAGATGATTATGAAGTTGAAGAAGTTGACGATTCTAATTTTGTAACAAGACCTCCAGTGGTTACAATCATGGGTCACGTTGACCATGGTAAAACTTCACTTCTAGATAAAATTAGAAGTTCTAAAGTTGCAAAAGGTGAAGCAGGGGGGATTACTCAACATATCTCTGCTTATACAATTGAACAAAACAATCAAAAAATCACTTTTGTTGATACTCCAGGACACGCCGCTTTCTCAGCTATGAGAGCAAGAGGTGCTGATGTTACTGATATTGTAATTATTGTTGTTGCAGCAGATGATGGTGTTATGCCTCAAACAGAAGAGGTTATTTCACATGCGAAAGCATCTGGATGTCCAATTATTGTTGCAGTTAACAAAATGGATAAAGAAACTGCAAATATGGATATGGTTAAAGCTCAAATGGCAGAAAAAGAGATGACTCCTGTTGATTGGGGTGGAGATATCGAATTTATTGGAGTTTCTGCTCATACAGGTCAAGGTATAGATGATTTATTAGAAAACATTCTTTTACAAGCTGAAATTTTAGAACTTCAAGCTGACCCAGATGCAAAAGCTAAAGCAACAGTAGTTGAATCATTACTTGAAAAAGGTAGAGGACCAGTTGCTACAGTTATAGTTCAAAATGGTACTTTAAGAGTTGGTGATAATATTGTATGTGATACTACATATGGTAGAGTAAAAGCAATTACAAATGATATGGGTAAACCAGTAAAAGAATTAGGACTTTCTGAAACAGGTAATGTACTAGGATTAAATGATGTTCCTGTTGCAGGTTCATTTATGGTTGCACAAAATTCAGATAAAGAAGCAAGAGAAATTGCTACAACTAGAGCTGAACATGCAAGAGCTAAAGAA
Source organism: Arcobacter arenosus (assembly GCF_005771535.1). NCBI lineage: Bacteria > Pseudomonadati > Campylobacterota > Epsilonproteobacteria > Campylobacterales > Arcobacteraceae > Arcobacter > Arcobacter arenosus. Next base: position 823,866 of record NZ_VANU01000001.1, on the reverse strand, counting down.
CTTTCTAAATCAACAAAAGTTTCATTAGAAGAGATGAGTGGATTAATTGCAGAAGGGAAAATCAAACAACTACCCGTTATTATTAAAACTGATGTTGGTGGTTCATTAGAAGCAATTAAAGGTTCATTGGAAAAAATCCAAAATGAAGAAGTAAAAGTAAAAGTAATCCATGCTGGTGTTGGTGGTATTACTGAATCTGACTTAATTTTAGCAAGTGCATCTGAAGGATGTATTATCTTAGGATTTAATGTTAGACCAACAGGTTCTGTTAAACAAAAAGCAAAAGCTGATGGAATCCAAATTAATACTTATTCAATTATTTATGACTTAATTGATGATATTAAAGATGCATTATCTGGTATGATGACAGCAGTTATTAGAGAAGAAAATACTGGTCAAGCAGAAGTTAGAGATACATTCGTTGTTCCAAAAGTAGGAACAGTTGCAGGATGTTTAGTAACTGATGGTAAAGTAATTAGAGGTGGACATGCTAGAATTATTAGAGATGGTGTTGTTACTTATACTGGTAAAATTTCATCATTAAAAAGATTCAAAGATGATGTTAAAGAAGTATCAAATGGTTACGAGTGTGGTATTATGTTCGATAAATTCAATGATATAAAAGTTGGTGATTTTATTGAAACATTTATACAAATTGAAGAGAAGAGAGAAATTGATTTATAAGGTTGATTTTTGAAAAGTATTAATCTTCAAAGAACTGAATCGTTGTTGATGGAGCTTATTCCTGAAGCTTTATCAACACTAAATGATGTAAGAATTTGCTCTTTACCTATTACAGGGGTAAACTGTAAAAATGGTAAATATGATGCAACAGTATATTTTGATGGAAGTGATTTTGAAAAGAATGAAATAGCAGGTGTTATTTCAGCTTTAACAAAAGCAAATGGTAGAATTAAAGAGTACATACTTAGTGCTACTGGTTGGTACAAATGTCCAACTTTTAAGTTTGTTAATGACACATCATTAGAATCTTCAAAAAATATTGAAGATTTATTTAGACAAATAGAAAAGAAAAAAAAGGATGAATCATGAATCTTGAAGAATCTATTGAAATAGCTGTTCAAGGTTGTGGTGCAGAAATTTATGATATCGTAACTTTAAAAGAAAATGACAAAAATATTTATAGAGTTTATGTTACTGCTAAAGGTGGAATATCTTTAGATAAATGTGCAGAAATCTCTAGAATGATTTCACCTATTTTAGATATTGAAGAGCCAATGCAAGGTAATTATAACTTAGAAGTTAGTTCACCTGGTATTGAAAGAAAACTAAAAAAGCCACAACACTATAAAGCTTCAATTGGTGAAAAAGTAAAGTTAAAAGATTTTAATAAAGATACTGTTAAAGGTGAACTTATTTTTGCCGATGATAATGAAATTAAAATCAAAACTGAGCATGGTGAAGAGATTGTTACTTATGATGAAATCTCTACAGCTTCAACTTATTTTGAATGGTAGTTTAAACGATGATTATTAATGATAATTTCTTTATGAAATTAGCCATTGATGAAGCTTGGAAATATCAACTTTTAACTTACCCCAATCCAGCTGTTGGATGTGTTGTTGTCAAAAATGGTGAAATACTATCTATTGAAGCACACAAAGAAGCTGGAATGCCCCATGCTGAAGTTAATGCATTAAAAACAGCATATTTAAAAAAACACCCTAATGATGTTATTAAAACAAAAAGGAAATCTGAAGATATCCATGAATATTTAATTAAAAATCATAATGGATTTTTTAATGATTGTGAAATATTTGTTACACTAGAACCTTGTAATCATATTGGTAAAACTCCTGCTTGTGCAAATCTTCTAAAAGAATTAAAACCTAAAAGAGTAATAATTGCCCATGATGATACAAACAAAATAGCTTCAGGAGGGTGTGAAACTTTAAAAGAAGCAAATATAGATGTGAGCCTTGGTTGTATGAAAAAAGAAGCATATGAGCTTTTATTTCCATTTATTAAATGGAGTGAAAATACCTTTGTATTTTATAAAATGGCTCAAACTTTAAATGGTAGTATAGATGGTAAAATATCTTCTAACCAAGCCTTAGCTTATGTACATACATTAAGGGATAAAATTGATTTAATGGTAATTGGTGGAAATACAGTAAGAACTGACAAGCCAACACTTGATGCCAGATATATAGCTGGACGTGCTCCTAATGTAATGATATATTCAAAAAATAAAATCTTTGATACAAATATCCCTTTGTTTAAAATACCAAACAGAGAAGTTATAATTAGTGATGATTTATTTAGATTACTTGATTATAAATTTGTTATGATTGAAGGAACTTACAATTTACTAGACACTTTAAAAGAAAGAATTGATTATTTAGTTTTACTTGTTAGTCCTAAGATTAGAAAAGGTGAAAATGCTTTAAATGAGATAGATATGGATTTTGAGATTGTTCATGAGAACTTTATAGGACAAGAGAAAATAATTTACCTAAAAAGAAAAAGCTAGAATAAAAGCCATCTTTTTAGTAATTTCTTCGTCAGAAAAAGAAATTTAATCAGTCATTTACGCATGTAAATGCGTGAATAAAAAGTGCTATATCGTAGATTATTACGATATAGCTTTGTCTTTTTCAAAGGTTACTTAACCTTCTCTAGGTACTCACCCGTTCTAGTATCACATTTAATAATGTCACCTTCAACTAGGTGGAAAGGAATCTGTACAACAGCTCCACTTTCTAAAGTAGCAGGTTTTTTACCACCTTGTGAGTCACCTTTAAAGTTAGGTGGTGTTTCTACAATTTTTAGTTCAACAACCATTGGTGGTTCAACAGTAATTGCACTACCATTAAAGAACATCATATCAACTGACATTCCATCAATAATCCATTTTTCTGCATCACCAACTTGGTCATAAGTTAAACCAATTTGTTCATATGAATCTGTATCCATGAATTGTAGCATTTCACCATCATCATATAAATATTGCATAGTTTTTTGTTGTAAATCTGGAGTAGTACATTTATCACCAGCATGGAAAGTTTTTTCAATAACTTTTCCATTTAAAAATGATTTGATTTTACATCTTACAAATGCTGCACCTTTACCAGGTTTTACGTGTTGATATTCAGTGATTTTATATGGAACACCATCAAGCTCTATCTTAAGACCTTTTTTTAATTCACTCATAGAAATATTTGCCATTTTTTCCCTTAATAATTATCTTTTATAAAATTAAATTTCTGCATAAGATACTGAAATTGCATCTTGAATACTACCAATCTCTTCTAGTAATTTACTGTTAATAGTATCATCAACTAAAATGATTGCTAATGCATCTTTATTTTTACCACGTGCAAGTCTAAAGTCAGAGATATTAATGCTTCTATCTCCAAGTAATTTACCTACATTTCCAATTACACCAGGAACGTCATTATTTCTCATCATAATCATTTTACCTTTTGGCTCAATATCAAAATCAAAACTATCTAGTTCAACAATTCTTTGAACATCGTCATCAAAAACTGTTCCAGCAATTGAATTTACTCTTTTTTCAGTAGTAATTCTAATCTCTACTTTATTGCTATATCCACTACAATGCTCAACTTCAGAAGTTTCAAATTTGATACCTTTTTCTTCAGCTATAAACATTGCATTTACATAGTTAACTTCATCTCCACCAACAACACTTAATGCTCCAACAGTAGCAAAAGTTAATAAAGAATCAAGATACTCTTTAATTTCACCTTCAGCTTTAACAGTAATTGATCTGATTGCTGATTTGTCAAGTTGTGCAGATAAAAATGCCATTTTTTGAGTTAATTCAATATATGGTTTAACAAAAGAAGGAATTTTACTTTCATCAATTGGTAAGTTTAATGCATGTGGATATGCGATTCCCCTTGCAGATTCAATTGCATTTTCTGCAGCTTGAATAGCAATTTTCTTTTGAGATTCTTTTGTATTAGCACCTAAATGTGCTGTAACTGTAACATTTGGTAAATCTAATAAAGGATGGTCTGTTGCAGGTTCTTTTTTGAATACATCAATACCAGCCATTTTAATTTTACCAGATTTTAGATTGTTATAAAGTGCATCTTCATTATAAAGACCACCTCTAGCACAGTTAATTAAAACTACACCATCTTTCATTTTTGCAATCTCTTCTTCACCAATCATATCAATTGTTTCTTGATTTTTTGGTGTATGGATTGTAATAATGTCACAATCTAAAATGTCATCAAAGTTTGTTGTATAAGTTACACCTAAATCAGTTGCTTTAGTTGAAGGAATGTATGGGTCGTAAGTAATTACGTCCATTTCAAATGATTTAGCTCTTAGACCAACTCTGTGACCAATATTACCAAATCCAATAATACCTAATTTCTTACCAAATAATTCATTACCATACCAATCTTCTCTTTTCCAGATTCTATCTTGTTTTAATTGGTTGTGAGCATAAGGAAATTTTCTCATACAAGAAAGCATGTGAGCCATAGTAAGTTCAACTGCTGCAATAGTGTTAGCAGTTGGTACGTTCATAGCAATGATACCTCTTTTACTACAACCTTCCATGTCAACATTATCATAACCAACTCCAGCTCTGATAATTGCTTTTAAGTTTGTAGCTGCGGATAAAAATTTCTCATCAACATCAGTTGAAGATCTTGTAATTGCTACGTCAGCATCTTTTATTACATCTAAAAGAGCTACCTTATCGATATCAGCAGCATATACATAGTTTACATCTTCTGTGTTTTTTAAGATATTTAATCCATCTTCATGAATATGGTCACAAACTACAATTGTATGTTTACTCATTTTTCAAATCCCTTAATTATTTAATTTGATCTTTTAATAAATCACCTAAAGTCATAGCTGTATCATCATTTACAGCTTTTAAGGCTTCTCTTTCTTGTTGTTGCTCTAATCTTTTAACAGATAATCTAACTCTGTTTTTCTTAGTATCAATATTTACAACAACTGCTTCTAGTTCATCACCAATATTAACTTCATCAGCGTTTAATGGTCCAAAGTCTTCATTTCTAATTAAACCATCTAAATTATCTTCTAGTTTAATAAAGATTCCGAAATCTTTTTTATCTTTAACAGCACCTTTTACAATATCACCCATTTTATGTTCATCTTGGAATTTTTTTGCAGGTGAATCAGCAATCTCTTTTATTGATAATGAAATATTTTCTTTTTCTCTATCAATTTTGATAATTTTAACTTCAACTTCGTCACCTTTTTTGTAAAGTGATTTACATTTTGCATTTGATTCCCAAGAAGCTTCTTCATTGTGTAATAAACCATCTACTTCGCCAATTGTAACAAAAGCACCAAAATCAGTTAAAGTTGCAATATTTCCTTTTACAACATCACCAACTTTAAACTCTTTAGTAAATTTAGCGAATGGTTTTTCTTGTAAGTTTTTAAGAGATACTCTTAATCTTTTTTTGTCAACATCTAATTCAATAACTTCAACATTTACTTCTTCACCTAAAGTTAATAAATCTTTTGGGTTTTTTAAGTTTTTGTTCCATGAAATTTCAGAGATGTGTAATAAACCTTCAATGTCATTTCCTAAATCAACAAATGCACCATAAGATTCAAAGTTAGAAACTGTTACTGTAATAGTATCACCAACTTCTAATTCATCTTTAATCTCTTCCCATGGATTAGGAAGTGCAGCTTTAATTGATAATGATAAGTGTTGTTTTGTTTTATCATAAGATAATACAACTACAGTTACTTCATCACCTTCAGAGTAGTAATTTGCAGGGTTAACAGGTCCCTTGTAAGAGATTTCATTGTAGTTTACTAAACCATCAATTCCACCTAAATCAATAAACATACCATAAGAAGTGATTTTCTTAACAATACCATTTACAGGTTCCTTTTTTTCTAAGATTTCATTAACTTTAGAATCTTTTTGTTCTTTTGATTCTTCAATAAGTTTTTTTCTAGAAACAATAATTGAATTTTGAGCTTCGTTTACTTTTAAAACTTTTGCTTTAACTTTTTTACCTACTGCACCGTGTGCTTTTAAGTAAGATTGAGCCATTGGCATAAAGTATTCTAAACCAGTTTCATCTTCAATAATAAATCCACCTCTATTTTTAACAGAGATAATTTTACCTTCAATTGTTACATCTTCAACATTTTCACCATGCTCTTTTACAAATGCATCAAATTTTTCTTTTTGAAGAACTTTTTTATAAGAAATAGATGGTCTTTCACCTTTATTTCCCATTAACATAACTGGAATTGTATCTCCAGCTTTATATTTAACCTCACCACCAATAGTGATTTCAGATAAGTTTAACTTACCTTCAATCTTTTGACCAACGTCAACAAGTACACTATCACCAGTAATTTCAACAATTACACCATCAACTACAGAGTTATTCTCAGCATTCTCAAAAGACTCTTCAAGCATTTGTGCGAAATCAAAGTCTTCACCTAATTCTATATCATCGATACCCATTTTATTCCTTCGTATTTTTTACCGTTTTTTATTAAATGGTGACGATTATATCTAATGCTTGCTTAAGTCTATGTTTAATATTTTTTAATTTTATCTACAACTTGTTGGATAATCCAATCAGGAGTACTAGCTCCAGCAGTTATTCCACATAGTTTTTTATTGTCAAACCATGAAGAATCTAGTTCAGTTTCGTTTTCAATTAAGTATGAATCAGAGCAATTTTCTAATGAAATAGTATGTAATTGTTTAGTATTTGAAGAGTTTTTACCACCAATAATAATCATAACATCAACCTCTTTTGAAAGATCTCTTGCTGCATCTTGGTTCTCAAATGTTGCATCACAAATAGTATTAAATACTCTAACTTCTTTATTTTTTAATATTAAACTATTTACAATATCTAAATAAATCTCTTTTTTTCTTGTTGTTTGAGCTACTGTTGCAATCTTATCATGCTTAAAGTTTAGATTATCAAGTTCACTTTTTTCTAAGATTACATGTACATCTTCTAAATCTTCCCCATAAGATTTTACACCCTTTACTTCAGGATGTTCACTATCACCGAAAATTAAAATTGAATATCCCTCTTGAGACATTTTTTTAACAATTTGTTGAGGAGTTGTAACAAAAGGACAAGTTGCATTTATAACTTTTGCATCTTTTGCTCTTAAGTCTTTTAAATCTTGTTTTGGAATACCATGGGTTCTAATGATTACTGTATCATTTGGTTTTACTTCGTTTAAATCTCTATAAAGACCAACTTTATAATCATTTTGTAGTCTATCAATTTCATTTTTATTGTGGATTAAAGGTCCCATTGTTGCAGAATTTTCATATTTTTGCGCAATATCGATTGCTCTTTTAACTCCAAAACAAAAACCATAACTAGATGCTAATTTTACTTCCATATATAAAACCTTTAAGTTAATATTATTAAATATTTTCGTAAAGATAGTAAAACTATCTTAAACGAAATAATGAATTAGAAAACTACTTATTGTTTTTAAGCTTTTAAGGAATCTAAAATCTCTTTGAAGTTTGGAAATGAAGTTAAAATACAATCAACATCTTCAATCTCCATTCCACAGTTTAGTCCAGCTATTGAGAAACTCATTGCAATTCTGTGGTCACCATGAGAATTAATTTTAGCCTTTTTTAAAGAGCCACCAACAATTTCATAACCATCTTCAAACTCTGTATATTCAACACCACATTTTTCTAAGTTTGAAACAACAGCTTTTATTCTATCGCTTTCTTTTACTCTAAGTTCTTCTGCATTTTTAACAAGTGATTTACCTTTTGCTAAACTCATTGCAATAGAAAGGGCTGGCAATTCATCAATAAGCCATGAGATATGTTTTTCAACAACAACCCCATTTAATTCTTTATGTTTAACCTCTATGTCACCAATTGGTTCATAGATGTCCTCTTTTTTAATAAAGTTAACTTCAACTCCCATCTCTTTTAAAACTTCATAGGCACCAATTCTTGTAGGATTTAAAGATACATTTTTGATTAAAACTCTTGAATTAGGAGTAATTGCTGCGGCTACTGCAAAGAAAAATCCTGAACTTGGATCTGTTGGAACTGTAATATTTAGTGGTTTTAAATAACCCTCTAAAGGATGAATATTTATATATCCATCTTCATCAGTTTCAATTTTTGCACCCATACCTTTTAACATTCTTTCTGTATGGTCACGTGTTAGTTCATTTTCTTTGTATTTTGAAATACCTGTTGCTCTTAGTCCCGCTAAGATTAAAGCAGATTTAACTTGCGCAGAATCAACTGGTGATTCATAAACAAAAGGTTTTAACTCTTTTACCCCTCTAATAAATAAAGGAGCTTTATTTCCATTATCTCTACCATCAATATTTGTTCCAATACTTCTTAAAGGATCAGCAACTCTTTTCATAGGTCGCTCCCTTAAGTATTTGTCACCAGTTAGTGTAAAAGCACCATCTACTGAAGCTAAAAGACCACAAAAAAGTCTCATACCAGTTCCTGCATTTCCACAATCTAAAACATCTTTTGGTTCAGTTAGTTTTTTTGCAGGGGTAATCTCTACGTTTGAGCCATCTCTTTTAACTTCTGCTCCAAGTTGTTCTACAATACTTAATGAGTTTAGAGTATCTTCCGCTGTTAAAAAGTTTTTTATGTATGAAGTTTCATTAGAAAAAATAGAAAACATTGCACATCTATGTGATATTGATTTATCACTAGCTATTGAGTCAATCTCAATATCAAAAGCTTTATCTAATTTTTCAATATTAAAGTTTTCCATTTTTTCCCTTTTATTAATCTCTTAGTGTTAAACCAAGTTTTTCATTTAATGAATTGATAATATTACTCATTGTAGTTGTTATATCATCTTCTTCTAATGTTTTTTCATGATTTTGAAGTACAAATCTAATAGTTAAACTATCTTTATCACCTAATTTTTCATCACTATAAATATCGATTAAATTAAATTGTTTGATATTTTCATCATTTATAGAGTTTATTACACTTTTAATCTCTTTATATTCTAATGATTTAGGTACAACAATACTTAAATCTTTTTTTGAAGCTTGAAATTTAGAGTATTTATCAACTTTTGTTAAATCATTTTTGATTTTATCAAAATCAATCTCTGCTATAAAAGTATCACTTAAATCATAATCATTTGCAACACTTGGGTGAAGTTTTGAAATAAATCCAATCTTTTCACCATCAACTATTACTGAAGCATTTTGATATGGATGGATTAAATCATTTTCAATTTTTTCCAATGGCTCTAGGTCAAATTTTCCAATTGTATTTAAAACTTTTTTAGCAAATAAGTAGAAATCAATATTTTCTGGCTTACCAGAATTTGAGATTGATTCAAGCTCTTTTTGTCCAGAAAATACAAATGATACTTTAGTTGATTCATTTCTATTAACATCAAATACTTTTCCAATTTCAAAAAATGCCATAGATTTTAAACCAAATTTTACATTATTTGCACAAGCTTCAACTAGGTTAAGTAAAATTGTTGTTCTAAATGTATCTAACTCTTTAACAATAGGATTTAAAACATCAAGCTCTTCTTTTACAGTAGGAAGTGAATATTTTTGTAGTTTTTCTTTGTCTGCAAATACATAAGTTAATGTTTCATAAAATCCATTTGTAATAGCTTTAGCTCTTAAATCATTTTTCTTAATTAAATTAATTGAAGTTTGATTTACTCTATTTACTTCATCAATTGCAAGTGGTTTTGCTTTGATATTATCAATACCAATAATTCTTACAACCTCTTCTGTAATATCAGCTATATTTTTTATGTCATGTCTGTATAATGGAATTTTAATACTAAAAACATCTTTATCTGTATCTTTTACTTCAAAACCTAATGAGCTTAAAATTTTCTCAATTTTTACTTTTTCTATATCTTGACCAATAATTGCATTGATTTTATTAATATTTGCATCAATCATTAGCTCTTCATCTGTATCTAAAGAAAGTTCTCTACCATTGTAGATTTTTGCACCAAATTTTGAAATAAATGTACAAAAAATATCTATCCCCATTTTAATATCTGGTTCACTTCCCCTTGAACTTTTATAGTAAACATCACCAGTTTTTTTCTTAGTTTCAAATACTTTTTTAGATAAATTTTCAGGGTTTGTGTAACTTGCTTCAATAATATATTCACTATCTTTATCAAGATTTATATCATTGTGAGAGATACAAATAGTACTTAGCCTTTCATTTCCTGTAACTGTGTCAAAACCATTTTCATCTTTATCAAGTGTAATTGTTGCAATAGAGTCTTGAGTTTTTGCATCAGATTTTGCGTAAGCATTTAAAATAACACCAGTTGAGTGTGTGATATAAGTTAATGCATCATCTAAATCTTTTTCTTTAAATTTATCAATAATTCCAACTCTTAGTCTTTGTAATACAGGAAGTTTAAAATCTTTTGTATTTGCAACTGTATAGATAAAAATTGAATCTAAGTCAGATTTAGTTTGAACCTCTAAAACCTGTCCAATACCTAAATTATTTGTTTCAATTTCAATCTCTTGTTCAATTAGTGGAATATTATAAAATGCTCTTAATTCTCTTGCTACACCATTGATACTTAAACAATCACCTCTATTTGCAGTTAATTCAATCTCAATAATATCATCATTTAAAAGAGGATAATCACCCAATTGTTTACCAATAATTAATTCACCAATTGAATCATCTAATTCTAAAATTCCATCATTTAATTTTGCAAGACCAATTTCAGTTGATGAACAAATCATACCATTTGATTCAACACCTCTAAGTTTTGCTTTTTTTATTTTAAAACCACCACCTAAATCACAACCGTTTACAGCTACTGGCACATATTGACCTGCCGCTACATTTTTAGCTCCACATACAATTTGTACAGTTTCTGATCCAATATCAACTTGGCAGATGTTTAATTTATCAGCGTCTGGGTGTTTTTCTTTTTCTAAAACTTTTCCAACAACAACATTTTTAGGAATTTTTTGCTTCTCTAAACTATCAACTTCTAATCCAATTGAGTTTAAAGTTTTACAAATATCTTCTGTACTTATTGATGAAATATCAATATATTCTTGTAACCATGTTCTAGTAACTATCATTTAAACTGTCCTAATAATCTTATGTCGCTTTCGAATAGAGATCTTAAATCTCCAATATTATGAATAAGCATTGCGAATCTTTCAACACCTAATCCAAATGCGTACCCTGATTTGTTTTCATAACCTACTGCTTTAAATACGTTTTGATCAACTACTCCACAACCAAGAACTTCTAACCATCCTGTGTGTGAGCATACTCTACATCCATCACCTTTACAAAATACACATGAGATATCAACTTCTGCTGATGGTTCTGTAAATGGGAAAAATGAAGGTCTAAATCTAACATCAACATCCCCAAACATATGGTGTAAAAATTCTACTAATACATGCTTTAAGTTAGCAAATGAAATTTTATCTGCTTCATCAACAACTAATGCTTCAATTTGGTGGAACATTGGTGTGTGAGTTAAGTCAAAATCTCTTCTAAATACTGTACCTGGTGCAATCATTCTAATTGGAGTAGGTTGGTTTAACATAGTTCTTATTTGTGTAGGAGAAGTATGTGTTCTTAAAAGTGTGTAGTCTTTATTGTAAAATGTATCTTGCATATCACGTGCTGGGTGATATTTAGGTAAATTTAATGCTTCAAAGTTGTGGAAATCATCTTCTACTAATGGACCTTCTTCTACTGCAAAATTTAAATTTTGGAAATATTCTATAATTCTATCCATTGTTAATGCTACAGGATGAACTGCACCACATGAAAGCTCATTATTGAATCTTGTTACATCAATTTTATCAGCTTTTAATTTAGCTTCTAGTGCTTCTTTTTCTAAAACAATTTTTTTTGTTTCTAGTGCTTCTATTATTTCTGCTTTTTGTTTATTTAAGTTTGCTGCAAATTCTTTTTTTTCTGGACCTGGAATATCCTTCATTTTTGCAAACTGTGCAGTAATAACACCTTTCTTACCTAAAGTCTCAACTCTCAAGTTTTCTAGTACTTCAAGTGATTCGGCACTATTGATTTTTTCTAGCCATTGCGTCACTTTTGTTCTCCTGCTTTATTGTGTGTATCTATAATTTTTAGGGATTATACTCAAAAATTTATTAGAGATTGGTTATAATATTTTTTAAACTATTTAAAGGGAAATCTATGTGTATTTTTTGCAAAATTGTAAATGGTGAAATACCTAATCAAACAGTACTTGAAGATGAAAACTTTTTAGCATTTAATGATATTAATCCAGCTAGAAAAATTCATGTTTTAGTTATTCCAAAAGAACATTATGATTCATTTGATGTTGTTCCACCAAAGATTATGGCAGATATGACTGAGTTTATTCAAAAAACAGTTTCAAAACTGGGTATTAGAGAGTCAGGTTACAGATTAATTACAAATATTGGAAGTGATGGAGGACAAGAGGTGCCACACTTACATTTTCATATAATTGGTGGAGAACCAGCTGGAAAACTAGTTAGATAGGAGTTTAACAAACTCTTATCTTAACCTTCATATCTTCCTAAGTTCATTAATTTTTCATATTTTAATTGAAGTCTTTGTGCTGGAGTTAATTTTTTTAACTCTTCTAAGGTAGATAAAAAATAATCCCCTAATGCTTTAATCGCCTCATCTTTTTGTCTATGAGCACCAATTAAAGGTTCATTTACTACATCATCAACTAATTCTAATTCTTTTAAATTCTCAGCTGTAATTTTTAATGCATTTGCTGCAGTTTCAACTTTTGCAGGGTCATTCCATAAAATTGCAGAACATCCTTCTGGTGAAATAACTGCATATACTGAGTATCTCATCATAGCTAATTTATCTGCAACAGATATTGCTAAAGCTCCACCTGAACCACCTTCACCAATTACAACAGATACCGTTGGAACTGTTAAATCAGAAAATTCATAAAGATTTTTTGCAATAGCTTCTGATTGATTTCTCTCTTCAGCTCCAATTCCAGGATATGCACCCGGAGTGTCAACTAACATTAAAATCGGAATTCCAAATTTTTCAGCTAGATTTGCAGCTCTTAAAGCTTTTCTATATCCTTCAGGACTTGGCATACCAAAGTTTCTTTTGATTTTACCTTTAGTTCCTCGTCCTTTTTGTTCACCAATAACCATAACTTTTTCATTACCAATATAACCTAAATAACAAACAATAGCATGGTCATCAACATAGTGTCTATCACCATGAATCTCATAGGCATTTGTCATTAATCCATTGATATAGTCCATTGCATATGGTCTATCAGGATGTCTTGCTAATTGAAGTTTTTGATAATCACTTAAATTTTTAAAAGTTTTTTCAACTTCTTTTTCTAATTTTTTCTCTAATATCTCTACAGCGTGATCATCATTTTTAGTTTTTGCAACTATAATATCTTCTTCTATTTTTTTTATTTTGTCTTCAAAATCTAAATAAGTTGCCAAAATTTAGTCCCTTAAAATTACTTAATTTTTTTAAATATTACTGATGCGTTAGTTCCACCAAAACCGAAGTTATTACTCATAACTGTATCAAGATTAGTTTCTCTTGCTGTATGAGGAACATAATCAAGAGGACAATTTTCATCTTGGTTTTGAATATTAATTGTTGGAGGAATAATCCCATCATTTAGTGCTTTAATTGCAAAAATTGCTTCAATTGCACCTGCTGCACCTAAGCAGTGTCCAATTTGTCCTTTTGTTGAAGTAACAGGAGGAGCATTTTCAGCACCTTCAAATAATTCAACAATTGCTTTAGACTCATTAACATCTCCAACAGGAGTTGAAGTACCATGAGTATTTATATAATCAATTTTAATTTTTTCACCAGTTGTTGCTTCTGCCATATTAATAGCAGCTTTCATTGCTCTTAATGGACCATCCATTACAGGCGCAGTAATATGGTTAGCATCTGCAGATTCACCAAAACCAATAACTTCACAGTAGATTTTAGCACCTCTTGCAACTGCTGCTTCATACTCTTCAAGTACTAATGCACCAGCACCTTCACCCATTACAAATCCATCTCTATCTTTGTCAAATGGTCTTGAAGCAGTTTTTGGGTCATCATTTCTAGTTGATAATGCTTTCATTGCAGCAAAACCACCAACACCAGCACCACAAATAGCAGATTCTGCTCCTACAACTAAAACTTTGTCAGCACCATTAATTTTAATAGTTTTTACTGCATCATTTAGCGCATGTGTTGAAGCTGCACAAGCAGTAACATGTGATAAAGAAGGACCTCTTAAATTATGTTCAATTGAAATAAATCCACCTAACATATTTACTAATGATGATGGGATAAAGAATGGTGAAATTCTTTTTGGACCTCTATTTTCACAAACAACTGAGTTCTTTTCAATTGTAGATAATCCACCAATACCAGATGCAGAAATTAAACCAAATCTATCAGCAATAGAATCATCTACTTTTTTATTCTCTTCATTTACAAAACCAGAATCAATCATTGCTTCTAAAGCAGCTTTAATACCTAGTTGAATAAATCTATCAGCTTTTTTAACCTCTTTTTTATCCATTACAGTAGTTGGATCGAAATCTTTTACTTCACCTGCAATTTGTACAGGATATTCACTTGCATCAAAAAGTGTGATTTTATCAATACCACAAACTCCATCAACAACCGCCTTAAACGATTCCTCAACACTATGACCTACAGAATTAATTGTTCCTAAACCAGTTATAACAACTCTTCTCATTAAACATGCTCCACATCAAATATTTTTATAATTCAATCTTTTAAGAAAAACTCAATAATAGAAATAAAAAGCTAGAAAAAAAGCCAGTATATCTACTGGCTTTCACATAATTTACAAAGCTTATAAATTACGCGTTATCTTCGATGTATTTAATAGCGTCAGCCACTGTTAAAATACCTTCTGCATCTTCATCAGGGATTTCGATATCGAATTTTTCTTCTAACGCCATAACTAATTCTACAACGTCAAGTGAATCTGCACCTAAATCCTCAATAAATTTAGAATCCTCTTTAACTTCAGCTGGATCACAATCTAATTGTTCAACAACAACTTCTTTTACATCATCTAATAATGCCATACTCATTTCCTTTTATAAAATTATCGCCAAATTATACCACAAAAAAATTTAATTAATCTTTCTTATACGTATAACCCACCATTTACTTTTAATATTTCACCCGTAATATACGAAGAATGGTCACTTAAAAGAAAAGCAACTGCATCTGCAATTTCTTTAGGTTGTCCGAATCTTGATAATGGAATATTTTTTTCATATTCCGCTTTAACTTCATCTTTTAACTCATCAGTCATATCTGTTTGAATAAAACCTGGAGTTACTGCATTATATCTAATTCCTCTTGCTGCTGCTTCTTTAGCAAATGATTTAGTCATTGCATTTAATCCACCTTTACTAGCGGAATAGTTAGTTTGGCCAGGATTTCCCATTTCTCCAACAATTGAAGAGATATTTACAATAGAACCAAACTTCTTTTTACCCATAGCTTTTAAAGCACCTTTACATCCAATAAATGCAGATGTTAAGTTTGCAGCAATAACATCATTAAAATCTTCAACTGACATTCTTAATGCTAATTTATCTTTAGTAATACCAGCATTATTTACTAAGTAAGATAATTGTCCATCGGCATCAACGATAGTTTTAATAGCAGCTGTAAATTCATCCTCTTTTGTTACATCTGCTTTTACAATTGCAGCTTGTCCACCAGCAGATTCTATCTCTTCTTTGATTTTTTCTGCAGCTTCGGCACCACTTCTATAATTAATCCATACTTTTAAACCATAGCTTGCTAAAGTTTTTGCAATTTCTGCACCAATTCCCCTTGATGCACCAGTAACAAGTACATTTGTTCCTGTAAAATTCATACTTTATTTCCTTTTAAAAATTTAATTTTGCACATTATATCTAAACGCCTCTTTTATTGTCCCAAACTCTTATATGAAGTCTATCACAATATTTAAAACCATTTTCTATTGACATATCAATTACTGTTTCACAATTTGCATTAATCTCTTGGGCTGTATCCCCCATAGGCATTAGATATACTTCTACCTTTGGAATTTTGGATAATATATCTTTAATCTCTTTAATTGCTTGATTTTTAAAATCTTTATCAATAACAAATTTTAAATATGAGTCTTTTGATTTGTTGATAATTGATGTTAATGTATCAATATTAACTCTTTTTTTTAGGGGCTCTAAAGAGTTTGATAATTTTACGCTCATTGAAAAAAGTATTTTTTCTTGATATTCTTGTGTGAAATTAATATTTAATGAGGCATTTGTTTCTATTGTAACTTTGTAATTATTCTCTACATAATATTTTAACAAAGATTGGAATTCCTCATTTTGCCAATAAAGTAGTGGTTCCCCACCAGTTATTACAATATCAACATTGTAATTTGGTTTTAACTCTTCAACTTTTTTTATAATATCATCACAAGACATTTTATGCCATTGCTCTTTAAAAGCTGTGTCAACTGCATAATATGAGTCACATGAACATTTTTTAATACCACTTGGAGTCTCATATTCAACATTAAAGCCAACACATTTCATATTACATTTACCAACTCTAATAAAAATTGAAGGTGTTCCTATTAATTTTCCTTCACCTTGAATTGTTGGTCCAAAGATTTCATTTATTTCAAGCATTAAATTTTCATCTCTTTTTATTTTTTTGCAATACTACCATTTTAAACTTAGATTAGATTTTTATTCATCGCAAAATGTAATTCTATTTTTTCCTCTTTTTTTAGATTTGTATAAAAGTTCATCTACCCTTTTATATATAGTTTCTGCGGTATCATTTTTAAGAACTTGAACAAGTCCCCCACTAACTGTTATTGGAGTTTTATCATCGATTTTTAGATTTTCTCTTAACAACTCGAGCAATTTGTTAGAAACTATTTTTGCTGTTTCAAGTTTTGTATTTGGAAGTAATATTGCAAACTCTTCTCCACCCATTCTATACAATTCATCATTTACTCTAATATGTTCTTTTACTATTTCACAAAAGTTTATTAATACTTCATCTCCCTTATGATGTCCAAAGGTGTCATTTATTTTTTTAAAGTCATCTAAATCAACATAAATTATGGAGAAAAAGATATTGTATCTTGAGTATTCATTTAAAAGTTCATTTATTTTTTCATTATATGCGTTTCTATTGTAAGCTTTTGTTAGAGAATCTCTTAATGCTTGTTCTCTTATTTCTCGTGTTTGTTCTTTTACTTTTTGTTCAAGGTTTTCATTTAATTCTCTTAATTGTATCTCTTGTTTTTTCTTTTGTGATATATCAATTATCATTCCAATAAATTCAAAATCATCTTTTTGTTTAAAATCCTTATTTTCTAAAGCATTTGCAGAAAAATCAACAATTAAATTTGTTTTATCTTTTTTTATTAAAACTACTTCACCACTAAAGGTTCTTTTTTCTTTTATTTGTTTGAAAAGTTTTATTTCAAGTATTTTATCTTTTTTGTATATATTTTTTATATTTTGTCCAATGATTTCATCTTTTTCAAATCCTAACATTTTAGTAAATTTTTCATTTGTCCATAAAAAATGGTTGTTTTTTACATGAAAAATCCCAGCAGTTTTTAGTTGAATAAGTGCAGACTTTTCGGCATTTAATTTATTGTTCAACTTTTCTTGGAGTTTTAATTTTTCCATTTTTGTTAGGTGATATTTATATAAAGTTATAATCAAAATAAAAATTAAAAAACCAAGAATATATATTAAGTGGGTATTGCTTTTTTCAATTTTATACTCTTTTAAAATATATCTTTGCCTAATTTGATTGAATTTTTTGTTTTTTTCAAGGTAGATAATTGTTTTATTTAAAATATTTTTTAATAAGTCTAAATCTTTATTTACAGCTAATCCCCCACTAATTTTTGCATTTGTTAAAATTTCATTTACTTTAAATTTATCAAAACCGTATTTTTGTATTATTCTCTCTGCGTAAATCCCTAAAGATAAAAATGATGTATGTTCATCTTTAGAAATAATATTCATAATTTTATCAATATCTTTTTCTACAATAATATTTAATTCAGGATAAACATCATTAATAAGTCTTTTATGAACCTCAAAAAGTACATAAAAAACTCTATCTTTTGGTATCTTATCAGGTACATTAATTACCGGTACTTTTATTGATGAGATAATCCAAAAATCATCCCATAAAAATGGAGTGGTAACTTCATAATTTTTAAATCTTTTTGATTCTGGTGATACAGATGAGATTAAATGACATTTACCATTTTTTGCTTTTTCATTTAATTGCGTATTTGAATTCGAGGCAATACCATTAAATTTTATATTTAGTAATTTGGAAATATCATTTAAATATTCACCCATTATACCTATGACTTTTTTTGATTTTACACCATCAAAGGGGTAGAAATTATATTGAGTACATACATTAAATTCATTATTTTGAGATAAAAAAAGTTCCTCTTCTTTGTTTAAAATAAACATTTTATTGTTTGTATTTTTATAAATAAAATCATCAAGTTTATTGAAATCAAATTTATTTTCAAATTGTAAGGAAAAATTTGAAGCGATTTGTCTAATTTTAATTGGATCTAAATTTCCAAAATTTTTTAAATCTCCCGCTAATTTTTTAAGTTTTGTTGCCTCATAAATCAGTGCTTTTTTACTTTTTCCTTGTGTATTGTATTTTTCTAAAATTAAATCTACTGTTTCCTCAATATGTTCAAAGGCATAAATCCATCCTTTTATAGTTGCATTATGAAAATTCTCAACAATTTTTGGATTTTCCTTTAAAAATTTATTACTAGTATAAAGCATATCTCCATAAAAATCTATACCCCAATCTTTTGGATTGATTATTAAAGATTTGAAACCTTTTTCTTTTAATCTAAAGGGTTCATTTGAGATATATCCACTTATTAAATCAGTTTTTCCATTTATTAAATCATCAATTTTAAAGCTTGGTTTTTTGTGAATAAAGTTAACTCTTGAATTAATTAATAGATTTTCAATTGCGATATTTCCAACGGAATATTTTGGTATTTCAATGATTTTATTTTCTAGTTTTCTTGGGTGATCAAGACCATTTTTTTCAAGTCCAACTAAAACCATTGGTGAGTGTTGATAAATTGAAAGTAAAGCTGTAATCTCTTTACCACTCATCTTTTCAAAAATTATTGTAGAATCACCAACTGCAAAATCATAACTTCCATTTATAATTGAATTAATTGGGTTTTTTTCTTGCAGTTCATCAATTTTTACATTTAGATTTAACTCATCATAAAAACCCTTTTCTTTTGCCATATAAAATCCAGCAAACTGAAATTGATGTTTCCATTTAAGTTGGAGTGAGACATTATTTTTTCCATATAAAAAATTAAATGGAGAAAAAAGAAAAATAAAAGCAAGGAAAAGTAATCTCATAATCAATCCTTGTTGCAATTAATAATTATAGCACAAGAGTTGAAGATTCAATCTAAGATATTGTCTTTTCAACCTTATGCAAATACATGACTTTTACTTTTTGGTGTCTCTGCAAATTCTACACTTGCTACTTTTATCCCTATTTTAGACATTTTTTCTTGAGCAATCTCTAAAAACCAAGCAGATAAATTTTCACTTGTTGGTACAAAATTAACTAATATATAACCCTCATACATCTCTAAAATATGTTTTGGCTCATTTTTTATTTTTGTTAAGTCAGGAATATAATAGCCCTCATTAAATTTAATTAACTCATCTTTTTTATAATGGGGTAATAAAGTTTCAAATAGTGGGTCATTTAAATCAAGTATAAATTTATGATCTAATGTCTCATCTAAAAAGGCTTTAAACCAATTTAGGTGTTTAAAATCTGTAACCATTCCATTTTGTAATTGTGATGATTCAAGGTAAATTACAACTTTACCTTGATGTCCATGAAGGTGCCTACACTTTAAACATGGGTCTAATGAAAACTCTGGGTTTAGTTCTTGTGACCAAACTCTATGACCATAACAAAAGTCAAATGATTTAGAAATTTTCCAAGTCAAAATTAAGCCTTATAAGGAATCGGGTCTATTATATTTGCTTCTTTAAAACCATTAAGTCTTAATCTACATGAATCACAAACTCCACAAGCTTCATCTTCTTCTTTATAACATGACCATGTATGTTTTAAAGGTACATCTAACTCAATTGCCTTTTTAACAATATCTTTTTTCATAAGTTTAACAAGGGGAGTTTTTATTTCTATTTTTGTTGTTTCTTTAGTCCCTTCATTTATTGCACTAGTCATTTTAGAAATAAATGAATCAGTACAATCTGGATACCCAGAACTATCCTCTTCAACAACTCCAATAAATAGTGCTTGGGCTTCCTCTTTTTCTGCAATTGCAGTTGCTATTGATAAAAATATACCATTTCTAAAGGGTACATAGGTAATTGGAACACCTGGTTCAACACCACCCGTTGGTACATCAATTGAAGCATCTGTTAATGCACTCGCTCCAATTTGAGTGAAAAATGGGATATCGATTTCATATTTTTCTTCAATTTGTAAATCATTACAAATATCTCTAAAGGCTTTTAATTCCCTTTTTTCTGTTCTTTGTCCATAATTAAAATGAACTGCAATAATCTCATAACCTTCATTTTTAGCTATATAAGAGCTAAGTGTAGAATCCATTCCTCCACTTAAAATACAAACTGCTCTTTTAGTTAATTTGTTACTCATATGTTAAAAAATCCTTACTATTTTTTTCAAAGAAGTTCCAATTTATTGGTAAAATTTTTATTGTTGAATCTTTTTTAATATTTGAAACATTTTCATCTAAGACAATTAAACAATTACTTCTACTTAGAGTTGAAACCATACCAGGGCTTCTTTTCTGCTCACTTATAAAATATTCACCATCAAAATATCCTGGGACAATAGTGATTCTTCCTTTTTTGTTATAAAAGTCTTCACCCATTTTTGCAACTATAAAGTTATGGTGTATTTTATTTGAACCTATCAATTTTTGAATTAATATTTTTCCAAAAAATTCAAAAATTAATGCACTTGCCAAGGGGTTTCCTGGAAGGTTTAAAATATATGTATCTCTTATTTTCCCTAAAACTGTAGGTTTTCCAGGTTTTATTTTAATCCCATCAAAAATATTTTGACAGTCAAACTCTTTAAAAGCATCTTTTGTAAAATCTGCATCTCCAACTGAAACTCCACCTGAAGTGATTATTAAATCTGCATCCAATGAATTTGTCACTAATTCTTTAATTGATTCAATTGAATCCCTTGCTTGTCCAGTAAAATCAACTTGACATCCAAGCTCTTTACATCTACTCATAAAAGTAGGCGTGTTAGAATTGTATATTTGATAATCTTCTGCTTTTTCGTAATGAAGTTTTAATTCTTCACCACTTGAAAAGATTACAATTTTTGGTTTTTTATAAACTTTTATATGTGAAATCCCTTGACTTGCCAGTAGGGTTATTTTAGAAAAGTTTATCTCATCTCCAATATTAATTAAAGGTTCGTCTTCATTAATATCTTCACCAATATATCTTATGTGTTGAAACTTTTTTATTGTATTTGGTACTTTAATTTTGTCATTGTCTAGGTATTGGCAATCCTCTTTAGGGATAATTGCTGTACAATTTTCAGGAATTCTAGCTCCTGTCATAATCTTAACAGCTTGAGAATCTTTTAGCAAAGTACTATTATCATCTCCAGCAAAAATTGTATCTACAATACTTAACTCTTCATCTTTATTTTCATAAATTATTCCATATCCATCCATTGCAGAATTGTTAAATCTAGGTAAAGAGATTTTAGCAATAATATCTTGGGCACTTATTCTTCCATGTGCATCTTCAATGGGGATAATTTCAAATTTTAGAGTTGTATTTATATTTATGATTTTATTTAATGCTTCACTTACATCTATAGCCATATGCCTATCCTTTTTTTATGACAACTAGGATATAATAGCGAAATTTTTTAAAAGTGAGATTAACGTATGGAATTGATGAGTGGGGCAATACAAACACATGTACTTGCTGTTTATATATTTTTAATAATTATGATTTTTAATTTTTATTCAGTTATTAGTGTAAAAGATTTTATAAAATTAGCAAAAAGATTAAAATTTATGACTCCTTTATACCATTTTTCAAATGCAGTGATTATGTATACAGGTGCAATTGTTGCTTTTTATGCAACAACATTTTCTTTTACAATAGGACTGATGATTCCTGCATCTATTTTTCTTTTAGTAATTGAGATTAAAAGATATAAAAAAATGAGAGTTATAAAAAGTGATGATGTAAAACTTCAAGAAGAGTTTTTAGTTTATGCGAAAAAAATATATACTATTGAGATTATGGTTTTAATTGCAGTTTATATTATAAGTAAAGTTTTTTAATATGCAATTCTCTTATCATGAAAATAGTGGTCAAGAGATCCTAGAAATTGAAAATGATTTATATAAATATTTAATTAAAGCAAGACGTCATAAAGAAAATGACCAAATAGCTTTTAGAAATTTAAAAGATTCAAAAATTTATTTTTATACTTTAGTTGAAATAAATAGACGGAATGCTATAGCAAAACTAGTTTCAAGCGAAGAAAAAATAATAGAAAATCAAAAAGAGCTTCATCTTGTATGGTGTATGGTTGACCCTAAAACAGTTGAAAAATCTATTGCTTCTTTAAATGAAATTGGTGTAAAAAAAATCACTTTTGTATATTGTGAATATTCACAAAAAAACTTTAAATTAAATTTAGAAAAATTAGAGAAAATATTAATTAATTCATCAAGTCAATGTGGTAGAAGTTCAATTATCAAATTAGAAATTAGTACTGATTTAGAGAAGTTCTTAGAAGAAAACAATGATTGTTATGCTTTAGATTTTTCAAAAAACTCTATAGAATCAAAAAAAGATGATATTAAAACTATTGTTTTGGGTTGTGAAGGTGGTTTTTCTATTGATGAAAGAAAACTTTTTGATGATGAAAAAATTGTTGGATTTGATTCGAGTTTAATATTAAGAAGTGAAACTGCAGCTATTTCTTTAGCTTCAAAGATTTTAATTTAAGAAGAGTTTACTCTTCTTAAATTACCAAGACCTTACAATTGAGTGACATCTTGCACAGGCATTTAAAATGTCAGAATATGCATTAGCTGCATTGATATAAGCTTTACCTTCTAAGTTTAGTTCTAAAATACTTACATCAAGATCTATTCTTTTTGCTGCATTTTCTGCAACATTTACCATATGTTTTTTTTCATTTGGTAAATAAGCAGAAATTACTTTTTTATCTGAAAACATTGTGTTTCCATCTTTTACTAGTTTCGCTCCACTTTTGATCAACTCAAGATTATTGTGTAAAAAACCTTGTTGAATTTGAGTCATTCCCTCTGTCATTACAGACATTGACTTCTTCATTACATCCTCAGCAGATGCAACTGACAGTGTAAGAACTGCTGCTGTTAATATATTTAATAGTTTCATACTATTACTCCCCTTATTGAATAATTAATAACTATTATAGTATTAATAATATTAAAATAATAAAAAAAGGGATGACTTTGTCATCCCTTTATGCGTAAAAGTAACACTAGTGAATAACCATTCTTAGTGTACTTCTCTCCATTTACTTGCTTTCCATAAAAATGCAAAGATAGCAAAAATAACTAAGTAGATTAAGAACTTAGGTCCTAAAGCCTCTCTTTCAGCTTTTTTAGAATCACCAACTTCTTCCATATATGCAATAACTTGAGTTTCAGCTTCTTCAGTTAAACCAACTCTAGGCATTGCTGTACCTTCTAAGTGTTTTTGAGGGTCATTAACAAATGTATGTAAATACTCAGCACCTCTTGATCTAATATATTGAGATAAATCTGGTGGAATTTTACCCATATATGCTTTGATATTTGCAGTAGGTGTTTTTGCTGCCATAGTACCTTTCATCATATCACCATATTTAATTCCATGACATCTTTGACAAGCATCAGTAAATACTTCTTTATTTGTCATCTCTTTTGGTGCAATAGATTGTAAGTAAGCTACCATATCAGCAATCTCTTGAGGTTGCATCCAATCATAACCTGGCATTGGATGAACTCTTCCATCTACAAATTTATGCTCAACTTTTGATGCCTTAGCAGGATTTTTAATAAATGCTGCTAAATAGTCTGCATTATAAAGTTTACCAGCAGTACTTAAATCTGGTGGTACAACTCCATATGCAGCTGCAGCGCTAGCATCATCCATCAATTGTGGAAATCCAACTTTTTCAATAGAGTGACAAGCAGTACAGTTTGATTGAACTAAAGTAGCTCCATTCTCTGCATTACCAGCCATTCCATTTAATCCCTCTACATCTTTAAATTTATAATCTGCAGGTGCAACATGTGGGTGCATTTGAGAGTGTGCAAATGGCTCAACTCCCCAATATGTAATAAGTGTTAAAGCAGCAACAACTGCTAAAATTTTTAATTCTCTCATGCGTCACCCCTTTTTTTAGCATCTAGTTTTGTAATAATTGGTAATGCTAGGAATAGTATTATAAATACCATTGCTGCAACGAAACCTATATATGCATTTACACCTGTTGGAGGTAATTTTCCCCAAACTGTTAATACAATTAAGTCTGCCATTAATACCCAGAACCAAATAAAGAATTTAGGTCTTTTATGAGCTGGTAAAATTTTTGAATCTCTATCTAACCATGGCAATACTAAGAAAATAGCATTAGCAAAACCAAATGCAGCAAGACCAATATCAAATGCTTTAATAGGACCAACATCAAAGAAGAAACCTCTTAATACTTCATATGACCATAAGAAATACCACTCTGGATAAATGTGCGCAGGAGTAACCATGTTATCAGCAGGATCGAAGTTAACTGGGTCCATTGCAAAGTTATAGTGGAAGAACACTAAGTAGAAATAGAAAATTAAGAAAATACCAAGTACAGCTAAATCTTTTGAGATAAACACTGGCCAGAAAGGAATAACTTTTGACTCTTTTTTGTTTCCTGATAAATATTTTTCAGCTTCTTCATCAAAATCAATATCTTCAGAAGTTTGGTTATTTACGTGAGGAATTCTTAATGTATAGAAGTGTAATACAATAATACCCATAATAACTAAAGGTAAAAGGAATACGTGTAACATAAAGAATCTTGTTAAAGTAGCATCAGCAACGTTAAAGTCACCTCTAATCCATACAACTAATGCATCACCAATAACTGGAATACCACCAAATAAGTTTGTAATAACCATTGCAGCCCAGTAAGACATTTGTCCCCATGGTAACATATATCCAGAGAATCCAGCAGCAGAGAATGTCATAAATAATAACATACCTGAAATCCAAATCATTTCTCTACCTTGTTTATAAGAACCATAGTAGATACCTGTAAACATGTGAATATAGATAATTAAGAATACAACAGAAGCTGCAACACCATGCATATGTCTAAATAACCAACCAAATGCAACCTCTTGCATAATTGTATAGTTTACTGAATCAAATGCTAAGTTTACATCTGGTTTGTAGTACATCATTAAGAATAATCCAGAGATTACTAAGATACCAAATGTAGTAGCTAAAAGAACACCCATCGCCCATAAAAAGTTAATATCTTTTGGAATCCAGTATTCTGTCATTAAAACTTTATTTAAAGTTGTAGTGTTAAGCCTTTGGTCTAACCATTCCCCAACAGAGTTTGCTTTTTCAAATTTTGCCATCTACAACTCCTTATGCCATCATCGCAGCAGCGATTTTTTGATATTCAGGACCTTCTTCACCAAGTACGATAGAAGTTCCTTTAACACTAAATGGAGGTAAATCAAGTGGTCTTGGTGGTGGTCCAAAAATTTGTTCACCACTAGCATTAAATTCTCCACCATGACAGGCACATTTCCATTGAGTTTTCTTCCATGCAGGGATACATCCAAGGTGTGTACATAGACCAATAGCTACTGTAAATTTATCATCTCCAATAACTAGATCTCTTTTGTTATCTTCCATTTCAGCTGTTTTCTTAAGAACAAAAATTGGTTTCCCTCTCCAAGTAAATGTTTCTGGTTGACCAGCTTTTAATGCACTTAAATCAATAGTTGTAAAACCACCAGCTAATACACTTGGTAACGGATCCCACACTTGCTTCATACCTACAAGTGAAGCCGCCCCACCAACTGCCGCAACAGCTGCAAATGTATAACCTAGAAAATCTCGTCTATTTGTTTCGTTAGACATTTAGCTTCCTTATTTTAAAATTAAATCTTTACATTATATTTAGAATTTACTTAAAAAAGTTTGATTTTGGTCAAAAGTGACGATTTTGTCATAGAGTTGTGCTTAAATTACACAATATTATTATAAGTTAAACTTATTAAAGACCTTTTAGTCTTTAATAAATTTTATGATTTCTTCTTCTATTTTTTCTTTAGAAATTACAGTGTCATGATTTATTTTTGCTGTAAATAATTTTTTAATAGAATCAGGTTGAACTGCATTATATTCTTTAGAAATTATATCTAAAGCTTCTTTATCAGGGTATGTTTTACTATCTTCATGTAAAGCTTGTAATACTGTTGGTGAAAATTTTGTCCATTCAGCTGTTGAATAAATAACAGTTTTTAATGGTTTTTCTTTTAATGTTTCATAAGCTTTTAAACATGTTGCTGTATGTGGATCCATAAGATAATCTTCTTTTAAAAACTCTTTGATTTTCTTAGCTCCATAAGCATCATCAGAATTTACAGCATGGAAGTAGTTTTGTAACAGTTTTGTCTCTTCTTGTGTCATTTTGAAAACTTTTTTCTCATTTAAGTCATCAAAAAACTCTTTTGTTCTATCTGCTCCATATAATGAATAGATAACTCTTTCTATATTTGAAGATTTTAAAATATCCATTGCTGGAGATTTTGTTAGTTTCAACTCTTTATTTCTAATATCATAAACTCCTGTGTTAATCCACTCTGTTAAAATATTATTTTCATTAGATGCAACTAAAAGTTTTTCAACTGGAACACCCATTTGTTGAGCATAAAAACCACCAAGTACATTTCCAAAATTACCACTTGGAACAACTAAATAGATTTTTTCGCCAAAGCTAATCTCTTCTTGTTTAAGAAGCTGTATATATGACCAAAAGTGATAGATAATTTGGAAAATAATTCTACCAAAATTTACAGAGTTTGCAGCAGATAGTTTTATACCATCATTTTCCAACTCTTCTTTAAAAGTTTTTGAAGCAAGTAGATTTTTAAGTGCAGTTTGTGCATCATCAAAGTTTCCATGAATCCCTAATACTTTTAAGTTGTCTCCATCTTCACAAACCATTTGAAGTCTTTGAACATCTGATGTCCCTCCATCTGGGTATAAACAAGCTACTTGAATATTACCTTTATTTTTAAATGTATTAAGAGCTGCTGGACCTGTATCACCAGATGTTGCAGCTAGTATTAAATATTTTTCATTTCTATTTTTTGCTATAGAAGAAAGAATTGAACCAAATGGTTGTAAAGCCATATCTTTGAAAGCTCTTGTTGGACCATGGTATTGTTCATGAACAAATAAATCATCTTTTACTTTAACTACAGGACATGGATTTGAAGGATCATCAAAGTTATCATAAAGTGCTAATGCTTTATTTATCTCCTCTTCTTCAATGTCTATTTCAAAGGCTTTTAAAATATCATAAGCTAATTGTTTATAACTCTTGTCTATATGATTTTGTATAAAATTTTCTTCTAGTTTTGGTAATTCTTTAGGTACATATAATCCTCCAAATGAAGCACTTGGACTTAATATTGCTTCACTAAAAGTTACTTCTTGTGGTTTAACTCCATCATTACCTCTTGTTTCAATAAACATTAGTTTTCCTCACTTAATAGTTTCTCTAAATCAATACCATTATTTGGATTGTCTTTTCTTAAAAATTGAGTTCCTACTCCATCACTTGTAAATAATTCAAGTAAAATAGAGTGTTCAACTCTTCCATCAATAATGTGTGCTTTATTTACACCATTATAAATTGCATCAATGCATGAATCAACTTTTGGAATCATACCACCTGCAATTGTTCCATCTTTTTTATAATTCTCTATATCATCTTTATCTAAAGAGTTTAATAGTTTTCCCTCTTTGTCTAAAACTCCAACTGTATCAGTTAAAAATAGAACTTTTTGTGCTTTTACTGCTTGAGCTACTTTAGATGCAGCAACATCTGCATTGATATTAAACCCAGGATGATTAGGCTCTGCACTGTCACCAATTGGTGCAATTACAGGTATAAATCCCTCTTCAACTAATTTATTAATCATTGTTCCATTAACTTCTGTTATAACCCCAGTATATCCAAATTTACCATTCTCTTTTGGTGTTGCTTTAATAATTGCTGAATCTTTTCCTGAAATACCAATTGCTTTTGCACCATGGTGATTTAAAAGTGATGTTATATTTTTATTTATTTCACCTGAAAGTACCATTTCAACTATTCTCATGGTATCTTCACTTGTAACTCGGTGTCCATCAACAAATTCAGATTTAATCTCAAGTTTTTCTAATAGTTCAGAAATTCTTGCTCCCCCACCATGAACAATAATAGGTTTAATACCTACAAGTGAAAGAAGAACAATATCTTCTGCAAATTTTTCTTTTAATTCAGGACTTGTTTGCGCAGAACCACCATATTTAATAACAATAGTCTTTCCATAAAATTTCTTGATATGTGGAATAGCATCAAGTAGAGTTTGAACTTTGTGTTGTTTTTTTTGCATAGGCTTATAACCTTTTGAGTAATCAATTTAATTTAAATTTGGCATTATACTCAAAATTTGCTTATTTGCTAAATTTATTAGGAGTTGATTTCAACTCCTAATATTCATCTGTTAATTCTTTATCTTTTAAAAGTTCTTTTGAAAATACAACTGATTTATTTCTTCCATTCTCTTTTGCATTATATAAAGCGATATCTGCAAATTTAACACATTGCCAAAAATTGTTTGTATGAGTAGGAAAGATTGAAGCACCTATACTAATAGTTTTATTAAAAGAAGTACTAGCAACTGGTATCTCTTTTTTTGAAAATGCAACTCTAATTTTTTCTGCAATTTCAAATACAAAATCTTCATTACAATTGTGAAGAAGTACAATAAACTCTTCCCCTCCAAATCTAATTACTATATCTGATTCTCTAGTATTTTCAATAAGTGTTTGAGACACAATTTTAATCGCTTCATCTCCTACATCATGTCCATAAGTATCATTAATCATTTTGAAGAAATCTATATCAGCCATTAAAATTCCATAAGTTATAT
The DNA here is from genome assembly GCF_005771535.1 of Arcobacter arenosus. Taxonomy (NCBI): domain Bacteria; kingdom Pseudomonadati; phylum Campylobacterota; class Epsilonproteobacteria; order Campylobacterales; family Arcobacteraceae; genus Arcobacter; species Arcobacter arenosus. Next base: position 794,500 of record NZ_VANU01000001.1, on the reverse strand, counting down.
TCGCTCTTTTTGCTTGTGAAACAATAGTTTTTAATGATTCTTCTAAATATTTTCTATTATAAAGACCAGTTAATGGGTCTGTTCTTGCTGTAAGCTCGAGTTTATACATAAGTTTTTTACTTACAATTTCTGGTTTTGCAGTATCAATATAGTCTTGAACAGAAGGTAATAAATCTCTAACTCTTTGGTGTTCCTCTTCTGTATCATTTACAATTGAAACAATAAAATCTAAATCATTAGAAATTGAATAAGGGATACAGATATGAGATTTTTTTGTTTCATAATTAAACTTGTCACACATTTTATGAAATTGACAAGAATCCACTATTGTATTTGTTCTATCTGCTCTACAACCATCTTGTGCATTACAATGAATCTCTTTTTCTATATAAATAACATTTGTATTTTTATGGGTTGTATCTGCTTCAATAAAATTGAAATCTGTTATTTTAAATTTCTCTCTTAAAATATAAGCTAATCTTTCATAAACTTCATTTATATTTTCATCATGTTCAATTGTTTTTCTAAATCTATAAATATCAGCAAGCCTATTTACTGTTGTTTTTACATCTACTAAAGGATCAATTCTTTTTCTTTTTTGATGAACTAAAAACACATTAATTTTATGTTCAATATCTTCTAATGTAGATTGAAGTTTCTCTAATAAACCGTCAATCCAACTTGCTACTTCATCACTTTCTTTTCCATTTGTTTCACCAATTCTATCTGAGTAATCACCAATTTGAGCTTTTTTCATAACCCTATTAATTGATTCAAAAAGTGTTAAAAATGGTGAAATTAATTTATTTACAAAAATTAAAATGAAAACAATCAAGATAAGTGCAATAATAGTTGTATTTGTTAGGGTTGTTATTCCTACTTCTTTTAAATCATCAACTGACATTGATATAGTAATTGCTCCTAAAGTATCACCTTCTTTTGCAGTTGTATGACAAGATAAACAATCTATACTTCCTTCAGAGTTTCCAATATATGGAATAGTTATTCTATAACTACTTTTTCCAAAGATTTTTTCTTCTACTACTGCTTTTTCTTTTCCTGTATTTAGAACTTCTTCATCAATTTTATCTCTAGCAACTTCGTTATTGTTCCCCTTACCAAATTGTTCAATCACGGCAGGAGCTCTTGATAGCCAAATATTATCAATATTTTCAAGATTCTCAATTTGTTCTAAAAATAAACTTCTGTTATCTATTACGCCATTAACCATGTGGGAAGTTAAACTGTGTTTAACAGTTTGGGCAATAGCTTTTGCTTTATTCTCAACACTTTGTATTCCATATTCTCTAAAGTTGATAAGAATATTTATAATAAGGATAATAAACATTACAGACATTACTAGAAGTAAAGACAGTGATATTTTTCTTTTTGAATTCATAAAGTTCCTTTCGAAAAAATAAATAAGATTGTAACACTTATATTCTTAAAAAAATAATTTAGTTTAATATCTAAAAATCAATTAAGTGAAAATGTTATTTTTTACTTAATAAAATTATAGTACAATCAGCTATGAAAAAATTTTTGGCATTAAAAGCTAGTGCAGGAAGTGGTAAAACATTTGCCTTAACTGTTAGATATATAAGCTTACTTTTAAAAGGTGCAAAACCTAAAGAGATATTAACCCTTACTTTTACAAATAAAGCTGCAAATGAAATGAGTGAAAGAATCTTCAAAACCTTACAAAACTTAGGTGAAGATGAAGCTTATTTAGAGCAAATAATAAAAAACTCTGGCTTTAGTAAAGAGAAAATTCTAGAAAAAAAAGAAAAAATCCTTGATGATTTTACAAATGCTTCTTTATCAATTTTCACAATTGATAAATTTGTAAATAAAATACTTAGGGAGTTTTGTGGATATTTAGGAATAAGTGATGATTTTGAGATAAAAGAGGATGATATTGAAAATTTAAGTGCTAAATTTTTAGAATCACTTTCTTTAGATGATTTTGATAAATTAATTGATTTTCAACTTTATGAGAAAAAGAAATATTCCTCTTTATTTGATGTTTTTAGTGAATTATTTGAAAAAAATGAGACCTTTAAACCTTTAAATATTGATGCAAGTTTAATAAATGTTCAAAAAGAGCAATGTATGAAGTTTGCATTCCAAGTAAAAGAACATATTCTTAATTGTACAAATGCTTCGAATAGTGCTTTAAAAGCAGTGGATTTTGAAAATTTTGATGAATTTATTACAAAATCTTGGATAACAAAAAATAGTCCAAGTGAATATAACTATTTTAAAAAATGTTCAAACGAACATCTTGAATCAATATTTTCAAATTTGAAAAATGAGATTGAAGTTTACTATAAAATTAGGGCAGGGTTTTCTTTAAGCAGATTATTTTATCTTTTTAATCTTTTTAAAGAGTATAAAACAAAATACAATAGGGCAAAAAACTATTTACACTTTAATGATATTTCAAATTTGGTATATGAGTTATTAAGTACAAGAATTGATAAAGAGTTTTTATATTTTAGATTAGATTCAAAGTTTTCACATATATTAATTGATGAGTTTCAAGATACCTCTTTACTTCAGTATAAAATTTTAGAGCCATTAATTAAAGAGATATTATCAGGAGATAATAGTTTTAAAACATTTTTTTATGTTGGAGATACTAAACAATCAATTTATAGATTTAGAGGTGGGAAAAGGGAACTTTTTGATTATGTTTTAAAAACAAACACTTTAGTTGAAGTTGAGGTTTTAAATACAAACTTTAGGTCTTGTGAAAATGTAGTAAATTTTGTAAATAATTCATTTTCACAGTTAATAAACTATGAATATCATGATCAAAATGCGATTTATAAAGGTGGATTTGTAGAAGTTTTTGAAGATGATTTTTTAGCAAATAAAGAGAAAAAAGATAATGAGTTTGAAAATATAGCAAAAAAAATATCACAACTTATGCAAAATGGCGTTAATAGTAATGATATTGCAATATTAACCTATACAAATGATGATGTGTTAAATATCTACTCTTATTTAAAAAAGATGTTTCCTAGTTTAAAAATATCCACAGAAATGACCTCAAAATTAATAAATCAAGAAAATGTAAAGGCTGTAATTAATGCAATTAAATATTTTTATTTTAAAGAGGATTTATATAAAGAAAATCTTAATGCAATAATTGGAAATGAACCTAATACAAGTTTTGATTTAGATGTAGATATAAAAAATCAAAGTGTTCAAGAAATAGTTTTACAAACGGCAGATTTATTAAAGCTAACCGATGATAATGTTATCAAATTAATTGAAGAGTGTAGTAAGTTTAAAAATATTGTTGATTTTATTTATGAAATAGATAAAATGGAAACTTCCATTGAAAATTCTGAACAAATTGGTCTTCAAATATTAACTATTTTTAAATCAAAGGGACTAGAGTTTCATACAGTATTACTTCTTGATAGAATTAAACAAAAGAATGCAGATAAAAACTCTTTACTATTTGAATATGATGATGTACATTTAAAAAATATTTATTATAAAATTGCAAATATTGAAAGCTTCAATGAGCAGTATAAAAAAGCACAAGAAAAAGAAAAAGCTTTAGCTAAAGATGATGAATTAAATATTTTATATGTTGCCATGACAAGGGCTAAAAAAAATATGATAATCTTCAAAAAGCAGAATAAGTCAGTATTTGATTTATTATCTTTAAATAAGTGTGCTATTGGTGAAGTAATAAAAAGTGATGAAAAAAGTATTAACTATGAAAAAGCAAATAAGGTTATTTATAAACCACTTGATTTAGGGACTCAAGAAAAACCTGTATCAAAAGAAAATGAAAAAGAGTATTCTTTGTATTCAAGATATTTTGGTATTGCCACACACTATTGTCTTGAGATGATGAATCAATTTGATCAAGCATCTTTAGATTATTCTATCTCTTTAGTTAAAAATAGATTTTCTAGCTATTTACATGATAATGATATTGAAAACATTAAAAAAAGAATCAAAAAATTAATTGAAAATGAAACCTTTAAAAAATTAATAGAAAATGCTAGTTTTAATAAGGAACAATCTTTACTTTATAAAGGTGAATTAAAAATTATTGATTTATTTGCTATTAAAGATAATAAATATTATATCTTTGATTATAAGACAACTAAAGATGAATTACAAGAGCATAAACTCCAAGTAAATCACTATAAAAAGGCAATTAGTAAAATTGAAAATAGTGATGAGGTATATGCTTTTATAATCTATTTAAATGAAGATGAAGCAAAACTTGTAGAGCTTAAATAAAATATCTAATTGAAGCGAAGCCAAAGGCATCAGTTTTTTTTATTTGTTCTACTTGCTTGTCATCTATAATTCCACCCAAAGCTATTATATCTAGATCTTCGAAAACTTGAATAGTTTCCCTTAGCTTACTTATTCCCTTTGGTTCACCTTTATTTGGAGTTTCAAAAATAGGAGAATATGTAATAGCATTTATATGATACTTTAAAGCCTCTTCTATATCTTTGTAGTTGTGGCAAGAGATTATTGTGTATAAATCTAGTTTTTTAGCTTCTTTGATTTTATCAAATTGTGTTGATTTAAGATGAACCCCATCCGCACCTAGTTTAGAAGCTAGCTCAAAATCAGAATTAATTAATATCTTTTCAACATTATTTTTTTTACAAATATCCACAAAACTTTTTGCTAATTCTTCAAAGTTTTCAGATTCATCATCTCTAAAACAAGCAAAATCAACTTTTTTTGAATTTAATACTTCTTGTAGTTTTTTCTCAAATGTATCTTTTTTATTTGAGTAATATAAAGGATCAGTTATCAAATAACTAATCAAGTCATTGTTCATCTATCTTTTTCCTAATAAAATGTTTCAATGATTTTATAATAGATTATATTAAATTTTAGGCATAAAAAAAGGGAAAGAATAAAATTCTTTCCCTTTAAGTTTAAAAGTTCTTATAGTTTTTTAGTGGTGATCTTCTTCAGCCATCATAACTGAACCAGCAATATAAACATAAGTTAAGATTGCAAAAATAAATGCTTGTAAGAATCCAAATGCAGCAAGCATAAAGAAACCAGCCATTGGTACAATCCATGGAACTAACATTAAAAGAACCATTGTAAACATATCATCCCCTCTAATTGAACCAAAAAGTCTGAATGATAAAGAGATGATTCTTGATAAGTGAGAAATGATTTCGATTGGGAACATTAATGGAGCTAATATAGGCATAGGTCCAGCAAAATGTTTAAAGTAATTTACAAAACCGTTCATTTTGATACCAACATAGTTATAGTAAACAAAAACAATAAGTGCTAAACTTAATGTGAAGTTGATATTTGCTGTAGGAGATTCAAAACCTGGAATAATACCAAGCATATTACTAAAGAAAATTACTAAAGCTAATGAACCAATTAATGGTAAATATCTTCTTGCATTTTCCTCTCCCATTGTATCTGCACCCATAGAGATGATTCCACCAATAAATGTTTCCATTGCATTTTGTGAACCAGTTGGTACTAGTTGCATCTTTCTAGTTGCAGCTCTAGCTAATAACATAACAATCCCTACCACTATAACAAAGTGTGATAAGATAATCCATACTTGGTCATGGCTAATAATTCCCAAGAATGTAAACAGTCTTCCTTCCATTGTCTTCCTTTTTTAAATCTTTACTTTGACTAAAATATACCGCACATTATATATTTTGTTTACTAAATTTTTAATAAATGCAAAAAATCTTTTTATATTTGTTTGAATCTATATCCGTTTTGTTTCAATTTTTCACGTATTAATTTTTGGTGTTCCTCACCTTTTGTTTCTAAAGCGATTGTAATTTGAGCCTCCCCAAATTCTAGTTTAATTGAGTCTCTATCATAATCTATTTGAACAATATTTGCTGAACATTCTTTAAAAATCTCTGTTAATCTAGTTAATGATCCAGGTTTATCAATTAGTTTGATAATTAAGTTCATTTTTCTATTAGATTTTACTAATCCTTTTTCTATAATTTGTGCAAGCATTGTTACATCAATATTTCCACCACTTACTATTGCACAAACTTTTGAGTCTTCAATTTCAACTTTCTCATGCATAATTGCAGCAGTTGCAACTGCCCCAGCACCTTCAACCACAAGTTTATGTTTTTCAAGTAAAAATAAAATAGCATTTGCAATTTCATTATCACTTACTTCAACAATATCATCAACATAATCAATAATAATATCTAGAAGTTTTGGTGTTACATCCCTTACTGCAATCCCATCAGCAATAGTTCTTACTGAGCTTGAATCAATTGGCATTTGTGAACGATAAGATTCTTTCATAGCAGCAGCTCCACTTGCAACCACACCAATGATTTTTATATCTGGGTTTATTGATTTTGCAGCTATTGCAATACCTGAAATTAAACCACCTCCACCAATTGGAACAATAATTTGTTTTAAATCTTTTATCTCTTCTAAAATTTCTAATGCAATAGTTCCTTGACCTGCAATAACATCATCATCTGCAAATGGATGAATAAATTCACAATCATTTTCTTCTGCAAATTTATATGCAGCTTCTTTTGCTTCATCAAAGTTTTCACCTACTAAAACAACATTTGCACCATAAGATTTTACACCACTAACTTTTGTAAGAGGAGTAGCTTCTGGCATAAAAATAGTTGCTTCTATATCAAAGTATTTTGCAGCAAATGCTAAACCTTGGGCGTGATTTCCAGCACTTGCAGCAACCACACCTTTTTCCTTTTTCTCAACACTAAGTTTTGCAATTCTATTAAAAGCACCTCTTAATTTAAAACTTCCTGTTAGTTGTAAGTTGTCTTTTTTTAAATAGATTTCACTTCTAAAGGTTTCACTTAAAATTGGAGCTTTTGTAATTGGAGTATTATTTGCTACATTTTCTAAGTTTTTTTTCGCTTCTTTTACATCATTTAAAGTAATCATATTTTTTCTTTTCATATAAATTATTTGGAATAATATCTAAAAACAGTTTGTATTTCTTTGAATAGTTTTTCATAACAATTGAAAATACAAACTACTTTTAGATAGGGAGAATTCCCTATCCATTCTCCTTTCTAATTTGTTTTACAGCCTCAACCATATTTATTAAACTTTGTTTAGTCTCTGGCCATTTTCTTGTTTTTAGTCCACAATCTGGATTAATCCATAATTGTTCTTTTGGTAAAACTTCTAATAAAAGTTTTATTTGAGTTTTCATCTCTTCTACACTTGGAACTCTTGGGGAGTGAATATCATATATTCCAGGTCCAACTTCTTGTTTATATCCTACTTCTTTGAATATTTTAAGAAGTTCATTTCCACTTCTTGCAGTTTCAATTGAGATAACATCTGCATCCATCTCTTCAATAGTTTTTATAATATCATTAAACTGACTATAACACATATGGGTATGGATTTGTGTTTTTTTATAGGCTGTACTAACAGATATTTTAAAATCTCTAACAGCCCATGACTCATAATCTTTTATTTTTTTTGTTCTTAAAGGATATCCCTCTTTAAAAGCAGCTTCATCAACTTGAATAATTTTGATTCCTTCTTTTTGTAAGTCATCAATCTCATCGCTTAGGGCAACTGCTATTTGTTTTGAAACTTCACTTCTTTGAATATCATCCCTTACAAAGGACCAATTTAAGATAGTAACTGGACCTGTTAACATCCCTTTAATTATTTTGTCTGTTTTACTTTGAGCATAGGTTATCCAATCAACTGTCATAGGCTTTTCTCTACTTACATCACCATAAATAAATGGTGGCTTTACGCATCTACTACCATAAGATTGAACCCATCCATTTTGGGAAAAAGCAAAACCATTTAATTGTTCACCAAAATATTCAACCATATCATTTCTCTCTGGCTCACCATGTACTAAAATTTCAAGGCCACATTCCTCTTGAAAAGCTATACAATAATCTATATACTCTTTCATATCTTTTTCATATTGCTCTTTTGATATATAAGCTTTTTTAAAGTCTCGTCTTGAGTTTCTAATCTCAGGAGTTTGAGGGAATGAACCAATTGTTGTTGTGGCTAAATTTTTATATTTTAAAAGTTCTTTTTGAAGTTTTATTCTTTCTTCAAACTCCCCTTGTCTTGAATAATTTTTAAACTCTTTAATCCTTTTTTGTACTTTTTTATCATTTATTCTTAGGGAACTTCTTCTACTATAGTTTGCATAAATATTTTTTTCATAGTGTATTAAATCTTTATTTTTTAAGGATATGACACCTTCAAAAAAAATCTTTGAAATTACTCTTAATTCTTGAAGTTTTTCCCAAGCATAACTTAACCAAGATTTTATCTCTTCATCAAGTTTTTCTTCATATTTTAGTGTAAATGGGGTATGCAAAAGGGAACAAGAGGTTGAAATAATGATATTTTCTTTTTTTATTCTTTTACTAAATTCTGTTAGTAAAAGTAGAGTTTTTTGAATATCATTTATCCAAATATTTCTTCCATCAACAACTCCTGCAATTAATTTTTTATCACTATTTGCAATTGCATCTAAAGATTTTATGTTTTCTTTCCCATATAAAAAGTCCAAACCTAAAGCCCAAATAGGAGTATTTACTAAAATATTTGTAGCTTCATTTGAGTGTTCAAAATATGTTGTAACAATGATTTTAATATTTTGTGCAATATTTGCTAAACAATCATATGTTGGTTTTATTAAATTTAATAAATTTGAGTCATTGTCTTTTACAAAAATAGGCTCATCTATTTGTATAAAAATCTCATCATCTAATTTTGAAATCTCTTGAATCAACTCTTTATAAATAGGTAGAATTTTTGAATGTAATTCAAAAACATCACCATTATCAACTCTTTTAGAAAGTCCTAAAAATGTCAAAGGACCAATGATATTTATTTTTGTTTTTATCCCTAGCTTTTTAGCTTCTTTATATTCGTCAATTATTTTTGTGGCATTTAATTTATATTCATCTTCTAAACTTAATTCGGGAACTATATAGTGGTAATTAGTATTAAACCATTTAGTCATCTCCATAGCTACACTTGAGTCATTACCCCTTGCCATAGAAAAATAAAGCTCTTCATCTTTTAAACTTCTAAATCTTTTAGGAATAGCGTTTAACATAATACAAGTATCTAATATATTGTCGTATAGGGAAAAGTCATTTGAACTTATATATTTAATTCCTGCTTCTTTTTGATATTCCCAGTGTCTTTTCTTTAATTTACTTGCAACTTTTTTTACTTTATCGAATGAACAATTTTTTGTCCAAAAACTTTCTAGTACTTTTTTAAGCTCTCTTTGTTCTCCAATTCTTGGAAAACCAACTACATATGAATTTACAGACATTAATATCCTTTAATATTTTATTTTGATTTGTTTTATGTGTTTAAATATTAAAGTTATTGTGGTGGGTGTACTCCTGTTCGTCTAAATGCGAAACAAGTAGTATAATATGGACATCTAGGAATAAATTTGAAAAGCGAGACTGTTATTTTTGTTTTTAATTTAAACAGACAATCACAATGACAAGGTTTATTTGAAACAATAGATGTAGTAGAAAGAAGAAGTCCCGGTGGATCTTCATCTAATTCATCTATCTCTTTAGATAGTCTATATTGTAAAGTCTTTTTCGCAATAGTTACTTGAGATTCTAGTTTTACTTGTACACTATGGGCTAAAATACTAGCAAATGTAAAATATTTTTTTCCAAAACCTTTTGGTGACTTCACAACAATCCTTTCATAAAATTTTTTAGGAATCGCAATTATAACAGAAAAATCTAAACTTAATTTAAAGTTAGATAAAATCGCAAAAACATAAGGCTGATTTTGAAATTTACATTTGTAACACTTTTCTCAAATTTAATTGAACCATATTTTTATGACTCAATTTTAAAAAGAGCTGTTGAAGCAAATTTTATAAGTTATGAATTTTATAATCCAAGAGACTTTACTAAAAATAAACACTTAAAAGTAGATGCTCAAATGGTAGGTGGGGGTGCTGGAATGCTTATGACACCCCAACCGCTTTTTGATTGTTTAGATGAGGTTAAAAAGAAAAATCCTGATGCTTATATTATTTTCCCACTAGCAGCAGCAAAGCCCTTTAGACAAAATGATGCTAAAAGACTTGCAAAAAAACAAAATATTGTTTTTGTTAGTGGAAGGTATGAAGGGATAGATGAAAGGGTTATAGAAAAATATGCAAATGAGGTTTTTTCAATTGGTGAGTTTATCTTAACAGGGGGAGAACTCCCATCTTTGGTTATGGCAGATGCAATCTCAAGAAATGTAGAAGGTGTTCTTGGAAATGCTGATTCTTTAACTATGGAGAGTTATGAAAATAATCTTTTAGAAGCTCCCTCTTTTACAAAACCTGAAAAATTTGAAAATTTAAGTGTAATTAAAGAATTCTTAAAGGGAAATCATAGTAAAATTGCCGACCTAAAAAATAATCTGGCTATTTGCAAAACAAAATATTTTAGACCAGGTTTAGTTACGAAGAAAAAAACAAAATAGAAGTGTGATACCCCGCAACTTGCAAATGCGGGCACTTTCACCAAAGGGAAATACAATGAAAAATAGATATATTGCGAGCTTTGAAGCAGCGCAAATTGCAGAAAAAGAGATTCCTCAGTTTAGAGCAGGGGATACTGTTAGACTTGGTGTTGAGATTAAAGAAGGTGAGAAAAAAAGAGTTCAGACTTTCGAAGGTGTTGTAATTGCTAGAAGCGGAAATGGTATTGACGCTACATTTACAGTAAGAAAAATCGGAGCTAACTCAGTTGGTGTTGAAAGAATTTTCCCACTATACTCTGAGTCATTAAAATCTTTTGAAGTAGTAAGAAGAGGTAGAGTAAGAAGAGCTAAATTACATTACCTAAGAGGTCTTACTGGTAAAAAAGCTAAAATTAAAGAGCTTAGAAAATAATAAAAGCTTAAAAACTAAGACTAAGGTCTTAGTTTTACTTCCATGTCTAAGACATTTATACACACTGCACTTCTTTGCGAAGCACAAAGCTTAATTAACTTCCTAAAACTAAAACAAGATACAACAATTGAGAATTTACCAAAGGGTAATAAACTTTTTTTTGATGAAGATAATAAATATATATTAATAGTATCTGGAATAGGAAAAGAAAACACACTTAAATCTATGGATTTTATATATCAAAATTATGAAATACAAAAGGCGATAAATATAGGAATTGCTGGATGTAGTGATTCATCTATTAAAATAGGAACTTTTTTTTGTATAAATAGACTTCTACCAAATATAAATTTTGCTCCTATTACCACTGTTGAGAAACCCCTCGAAACTGATGAAGAGTTACAAACTGTGCTTGTGGATATGGAAGCTAAATATTTTTTAGAGAAAGCAAAAGAATATACAAAAGAAGTTTATAGTTTTAAAATTGTTTCAGATTATTTAGATGCAACAATTCCTAAGAAATCTTTTGTGATTGAATTGATTGAAAAAAATAAAGAGAAATGGAAATTGTTTTTATGAGTTCACCCCTTAACTATTTGGAAAAATTTGAATCTTCTATATCTAAAACAAATTTTGAGAAACTTTCAAAAGAAGAAAGACAGTTTATAGAAGAAAAAGCTTTTTTATATGAGTTTTCTTTCCAAGAATTAAAACAACTAATTGATTTTGCAATTGATTTTAGAATGTGGCATGAAGAAGATATAACAAAACTTTTTAAGGATGAATATCCAAATAGAAAAGCTGCTTTTAATGATATTAGAAATAAATGGCAGGAATTAAGAAATAAACCAAACTCATACTCAAAGTTTTCAAAAGAGTTATATAAAGATGATATACGAAAGTTTTCATTTACTAAGTTTGAGGGTGAAAAAACTGGTTTTGGTTCATGTCCTGTTGCTAGTCCTGGGACTAGGTGTTGTAATCTTTTAACTTTAGATGCTGTTCAATCTTGTGGTTTTGATTGTTCATATTGTTCTATTCAAAGTTTTTATAATGAAGATAAAATAGGGTTTGATAAAAATTTTAAAAAAAATCTTGAGAATATTGTTTTAGATTCCAATGAAACTTATCATATAGGTACAGGACAAAGTTCAGATTCTTTGATGTGGGGAAATAAAGAGGGTATTTTAGATGCTCTTTTTGATTTTGCTAAAAAATGGCCTAATGTAATTTTAGAGTTTAAAACAAAATCAAATAATATAAAGTATTTTTTAGAAAACGAAGTACCTAAAAATATAATTTGTACTTGGTCTTTAAATACCCCAACAATAATTGAAAATGAGGAACATTTAGCAGCATCTTTAGATCAAAGAATTCAAGCAGCTAAAAAAGTTAGTGAAAAAGGAATTTTAGTTGGTTTTCATTTTCATCCAATTGTTCATTATGAAAACTATTTAACTGAGTATGAAGAGGTTTATAAAAGATTAATTAATACCTTTGATGCTAAAAAAGTTGCTTTGGTTTCTTTTGGAACTTTAACTTTTATTAAACCCGTTATAAATAAGATTAGAAGTAGAAACTTCAAATCAAAGATTCTTCAAATGCCTTTATCTGATGCGAATGGAAAACAATCATATCCCCTTGAGATAAAAAGAGAGATGTTTAAGTCAGCTTATGAAGCTTTTAAGCCTTGGCATAAAGATGTGTATTTTTATCTTTGTATGGAAGACCAAAGTTTATGGAAAGAGTGCTTTGGATATGAATACTCAAGCAATAATCAAATGGAAGAGTTTATGAAGATGAGTTATATGAATAAAATAAATCAAAATAAATAATAAATCTCATTTATGTCATTTTAATATATCTAAAAATATGATTGAAGAGACAAGAAAATAAAATTGCTCAATAAGATGTAATATTTATATTAGAAAAATCCTTATAACTCAGTGATTTCAAAGTAAACCATTCTAAACTTAAAAATAACAATACAAAAAAACTCATATTTGCAACTAAGTTGCACTTAATATTTATCTGATAAAATTCCAAATTGCAATTAAGTTGCATAATTATTAACAAAGGATAAGTTTTTAATGCAATTTCAAAAAAATATAATTGAAGTAAAAAACTTAAATTTTTCCTATGAAAAACAAAAAGTTTTAGAAGATATAAATTTTACTATTGAAAAAAATGACTTTTTAACTATTATTGGACCAAATGGTGGAGGTAAATCTACTTTATTAAAACTTATTTTAGGAATAAATAAACTTCAAAATGGTTTTATAAAAGTTTTTGGAAAAAATCATTTAGAAGAAATACAAAATATTGGATATGTTCCTCAAAATACAAATGTAAATTTAAAATTCCCAATCACTGTTTTAGAAGTTGTAATGATGGGACAAAATAGTTTTATTAAAAGGATGTTTGGTTATAAAAAAGATGAAAAACAAAAGGCTTTAGAGGTTTTAAAAAAAGTTTCAATGGAAGATTTTGCTAATAATAGAATATCAAATCTTTCAGGGGGACAAAGGCAAAGAGTTTTAATAGCAAGGGCACTTTTCTCTAATCCTAAAATTTTACTTTTGGATGAGCCAACTTCAAATATAGATATAAATGGGTGTGAACAAGTTTATTTAACACTTCAAGAACTTAATAAAAAGATACCAATAATTGTTGTAAGTCATGATATTTCTGTGATTTTAAAATATGCCTCAAAAGCTTTTTATATAAATAAAAAAATGACTCAACATGACTTGAGCAAAATGAAAGATGAGTTTAAATCTATTGATTCTCATGTTTGTGAAATTGAACTTTTAGAGATGTTAGGAAAATGCAGATGCTAGAGATACTTTCATATGAATTTATTCAAAATGCTTTATTAGCGGGAATTATTGTAAGTGCAATCACTGCAATAATAGGCACATTAGTTGTTGTAAATAAAATGGTATTCCTTTCAGGGGGAATTGCCCATAGTGCATATGGTGGAATTGGACTAGCCATGTTTTTTTCGCTCCCTATGCTTTTAACAACTTCAGTTTTTTGTATTTTTGTTGCAATTATAATCGCCTTAGCTAGTTATAAAAATAGAGAAAATCTTGATATTATGATAGGTCTTATTTGGGCAGTTGGAATGTCCTTTGGTATTTTACTGGTTGATTTAACTCCAGGGTACCAAACAGATTTAATGAGTTATCTATTTGGTTCACTACTTGCTGTTAATAATGAAGATATATATTACATGGGAGCACTTTTATTTTCTATTTCTTTAATCGTAGCAATTTTTTACAGGGATATTTTAGCTGTATCCTATGATAGTGAATATGCAAATTTAAGGGGTATAAAAACAAGATTTTTTTATACACTTATTTTGATTTTATCAAGTTTGACTATTGTTATTTCCATAAAAGTTGTAGGCTTAATTTTAGTAATCGCACTACTTACAATTCCTATTTACATCTCAGGATTTTTTTGTAGAAGTTTGATATCTATGATGATAGTATCTGGATTACTTTCTATATTGTTTACAATAATTGGACTAAGTATTTCTTATCAATATGATTTAAGTTCAGGGCCATCAATTATTATGGCTAGTTCAATTTGTGCATTAATGGTTTTTATTTACAAAGGAATAAAAAGATGAATATGAAAAAAGAAAATATAAATAAAATAATTGAGTCAAAAATTGCAAATCTTCCAACTAGATATGGAACATTTGATGTAAAAGCTTATAAAGATGGCTTTCAAGAGCATCTTGCAATTATGAGTAAGAATTTTAAAGATATAGAAGAGCCGTTGGTTAGGGTACATAGTGAGTGTTTGACAGGAGATGCAATTGGCAGTTTAAAATGTGATTGCAGTAATCAACTTGATTTAGCCTTAAAACTTATTTCAAAAGAGGGTGGTTTAGTTGTTTACCACAGACAAGAAGGAAGAAATATAGGTTTAGTAAATAAAATAAATGCCTATAACTTACAAGACCAAGGGTATGATACAGTAGAAGCAAATTTAAAACTTGGGTTTCAAGAGGATGAAAGAGATTATAGTGCAGTAGAATATATTCTAAAAGATTTAGGTTTAAAGAAGATGAGGCTAATTACAAATAATCCAAGAAAAATCAATTTTTTTGAAAAAACTGGAATTGAAATTGTTGAAAGAATCCCAGCAATTACACAAACAAATAAATTTAATGAAAACTATTTAAAAACAAAAAAAGATCAATTAGGTCATCTACTTTAAATTAAGGATAAAGGATAATAGTATGTTAAAAAAAGAACATATAGAAGAATTAAAAAACAAACTTTTGCATAAAAAACAAAAATTGTTTCAAGAATCCACAATAAGCCAAAAATTTATTAAAGAACTTCATAGTGATACAAAAGGTGATGAAGTTGATATTGCAGAAATATCTTCTGATACATACAATCTGAGTCTTTTAAGAGAAAAGCAAATTGAAGAGTTAAGAGAGATTGAACATGCTTTAAAAAAGATTGAAAACGGTACTTATGATATTTGTGAAATGTGTGATGATCCAGTAGGCTTAAAAAGGCTCAGGGCTAAGCCCCATGCAAGATATTGTATTGAATGTAGAACTGCTTTTGAAAAAGAGCAAAACTCATAGATTAAAAAATAGAAGAATAGGAAAAAATGGAAGAAATAAAAAAAGAATTAGAAAGTATAATATTTAATGTAATGCTACCAGAATCACAAGCTTTTTTAAATGAATTAAATGAAGAGATTAATAAGGGAAATGAAGAAAAAGAGATTATTGAAGCAAAGAAAGATGTTGAATCTTTTTTAGAAGAATTAAATCAAATTTTAAAACTTATTGAAGAAAAGAAATTATCTAATAATGATGCAAGAGATATGTATAAAAAAATAAGGAATATGATTGATGAACATGAACATTAATACTATTAAATCCAACGCACATTATACTTCAATAAGTGATAAAGGAGAAAATAATGATGAATGAAAAAAATTTTACTCTTGCTGAAAAATGGGCTCAAGAGGGAAATATGTCTCGACATATGTCTCAGGATAAACAGCCAACAGTTTTGAGTGATATCTATCAGGCAGAGACTAATATAGCCATTTGGCGACGTGAGAAATCTGATACTTTGGAATATTCGGTAAAAGAGTTTTTATCATTGAATCCTACTTTTAAAAAGGAAATGATATTAACACCACAAGATGCATTTGCACGTGTTAGCGAATCTTTTGCTAACAAAATGACCGAGCTTAGCGAAGATATTGCTGAGCTTGTGGATATGTTTTGTTATTTATTTGAACTTAAAGAAGTAGGTATGCGTTTGAAAGTTTTAGATAAAGCGATGTGCCCTAAGTTTCATGTGGACAAAGTACCTTGTCGTCTTGTGACGACCTATCAAGGTATGGCTACAGAATGGCTACCTCATGACTTAGTTGATCAAACAAAATTGGGATGGGATTGTAACGGCTTACCGGATTGTGAATCTGGGCTTTATCAAAGTGAAAGTGATATTCAACAATTAGATTGTGGCGATGTTGCATTGATTAAAGGTACCCGTTGGGAAGGTAATGAAAATGCAGGCTTAGTACACCGTTCACCAGAATTGATAACTAATGAAAAGCGTTTGGTATTAACTTTAGATTTTATGTAGTTAAATGTTAGATGAACATAAAGAAGAGGATTAATCTTAATCCTCTAAAATTAATTTTAATGTTTCTTTTAGTTTTTTAGGATCTGAGAAATGATCGGCTTTTGAGATAAACTTTCCGTTTTTATCAAAGAAATAAATAAATGAAGTATGTGAAACAGAATAACCCATGGCAGAATCATTTAAAGGTATTTTTTTATAATAAGATTCGTATCTTTTAGTAATATCATCAATATTTGTTTTATTTGAAGTTGCCCCTATAAAATTTGAATGAAAATATTTTGAATATTCATTTAAGTTTTTAAGTGTGTCTCTATCTGGGTCAACGCTAATAAATAATCCTACAAAGTCTTTTGTTTTTGCTTTATCAAAACTATTTAATGCTTGGGCTAAACTACTTAGAGAAGTTGGACAAACATCAGGACAATATGTATATCCAAAATAAACAGCTAAAGCTTTTCCTTCCAAGCTTTTTTTTGTTAGTTCTCCATCTATTGTATTTACTTTAAAATCATATTTTTTTTCTTCTTTATAATCATCTACAAAAGGTTTTATTATGAGTATTATTACAACTGCTATAAAAATTACAAGGGAGATTTTTTTTATATTATTCATTATTTATCTGTTTTAAATTGGAATCTTGCACCAATTGTTTTATCTATAGTTTCAATTCTAATCTCTGCATTCCATTGCATGTCCCCTATAGGACAAGTTGGAAGTGTACCTTTAGCTTCATAGTTTCCATTACCAAGATTTTTAATTGGAAGTGTAAACTCTCCCATAAACATATTTGTTGCATATATATTTAAATGAAGATTTTCTAAATTTTGATTATTGCTTTTTATTGTAAATATCAAAGGTTTCATTAATGGAATTGTTTTTGGTTCTACACCTAATTCAAAACTAGTACCATCTTGAAGCATAATTTTACAAGAATTTTTATGTAAATCACAAGTTTTATCTTGAGTTGTAAATTGTACTTCACCTTTAAAAGACTGGTATAGGGCATTAAAATCAATTAAAAAGTATCCTAATACAATAGAAACAATCCCTAAGGTTGGGAAAATTAAGTTTTTAATATTAGTTTTTTCTTCAGACATTTTTTAGTTATTATGCTTCATGTTATGACCGTGGTGTTTCATTCCAGACATTACAGATTTAATTGGAGCTGTGATTGTTTTTGTTTCGCCATTTGAAAGTTCTAAAGTAAAAGTGATTTTTTCACCAACTTTTAAAGGCTTATGTAATCCTATAAACATAATATGCAAACTGCCTGGTTTTAAAACAGTTTCCCCTTTTGCTGGAATATCAATTTTTTGAATTTGATACATTTTCATAACGCCATCTTGCATATCATGGGTATGTAATTCTACAGCTTTTGAAACATCTGATGTAGCTTTTAGTACAGAAATATTTTCATTAGAACTATTTTTTAATATCATAAATGCCGCAGAATTTGGAAGATTTGGAGGAGTTGCTCTAACATAAGCATCTTCAACAACTAAATTTGAAGCAAATATTGACATTACACTAAGTAACAACACAGAAGTGATTTTTTTCATAAACATAGCCTTTTATTTTTTATAAACATATGCATCATAAGTACTTAAAAAATAGTACCCATCTTTTGTGATATTGAATTCAATTTTAAGATTACAAACACCATCATATTTATTTTTTTGAATAAATTTTTGAATTGTTGAGATATTTCTTAAATGAAACTCTTTAAAAGCTTCTGTCAAAGTAACATATTTATTTTTGCCATTAACTTTTTTTATTTTTAATACAGTTGTGGTGCTAGCACTTGTGTCAACAACAGTCATTTTAGTGTAATCAGGTTGAGATGTTCTTATCCATATATCTGAAGTTTTTTGTGCACTTAAATTAGTTGCAACAATAAATATAAAGAAAAAAAGTAAAAGTTTTTTCAAGGTGGACCTTCTAGTTAAAATTGTTTAATTGTATCAAATTAGCTATTAAAGTTGTTTCTTTAATAGCTCAAATAATTTCTCTCTTTTTAAAATATTTTCAATCTCTTTTTTTGCCTCATTATAATTAGCTATTTTCTGAGGTTTTGTAGCTTCAACAAGAACTACTTGCCAGCCAAAATTATTTTTAACAACAAATAAATCTCCAGCTTTTTTTGAAGCAAGGCTAACATTAAATAATTTTTGAAATTGAATACTTGTAAGCCATCCATTATCACCACCATTTTTTTTATTGCCATCTTTTGAGTAAGTGTTTACTGCATATAAAAAAGATGATAGTCTCTCTTTCATAGGTGTAGCACTTAATCTTTTAAATAAATCAGTTGCTGCTAGTTTATTATCAACTAGAATATTTCTTAATCTAATTTGAGGTAAAACTTTTATTTTACCTTTATTTCTACTATACCAATTTTTGGTTTCTTTTTCAGAGACTTTAATTTCTTTTAGTATTTCACTTTGCCAATATTGTAAGGCTAGATTTTTAATATTTGGTTCTATAACTTTTTTAAAATCATTATTATTTTTATATTTTGAATAAGCTTTTTGTTCTAATTTCTCAATTTGTTCATTAGTAAAAATAGGATTAGCATTTAATAGACTAAAAAAAACTAGTATTACAGGAAATAAAATTTTCAAAATAGATTTTTAAATTATCTTACCATGAATAAGATAATCCCGCTCCAATAGTATGTCTTTGACTTCCTGATTTTGCAGCACTAGTTTGTAAGATAAGATTATCATTTATTCTATATTTAGCACCAAGTGCAAAACCATTGTATCCATCATAGTTACCAAAACCTAAACCTAATGAAAACTTTTTATTTGGTTCAATTTGAGGAATATTTGCAATTGCAGTAACACTTGCTATTGCTCCACCTAATTGTCTTAAGTTAACTGCATCAAAATCATTTGTTCCATCTGCTACACCATGAACTTGTACAGGCTTCCCTGTTGATGAATCACTAAAAGTTGCTCCGTTATCATTTAGGGTTAAACTACTTGAAGTTGTACCACCTGAAATAGTTGTTTGATCAGTTGTTACAACTATACCGTGGGTATTTCCTAAATCATTTGTTAATGTTAAAGATGCAGTTGCTTCCGTTGCACCATTATTATATAATGCGCCATTTTCATCTACATAAGCTCCACCAGTGTATGAAATATCCATAGAACCAGATACATTAGAAGAACCGCTACTTACTGTTGTAGTTGCTGCTGTATCTGAAGTGTATGTTAATGTACCATTAACATACATATTACCATCAACTAAAGTGTCCCCAACAATAATATTATTAACTGTATTACCTGAAACTAAACCTTGACTTGTTGCATCACCATTTATAAGAATATAATCTGTTCCTGCTGTTTGAGGAGTACTATATGCAGTAAATCCACTTGTATTACTAGAAGAGATTGATGCACTTCCATCTTGAATAATAATAGAACTATTTCCCCCATATATTAGTGTACTACTTGAAGTATTTGTGTTACCAATTGTTGTTGTAGTTGCATTAGCTGTAGTACCAATATCAATTGTTGTACTGTTTATTGTTGTTGATGCACTATTAATTGTTGTATCATTTAATGAGTTACCAATAGTTGTATCAGCTGTTCCTGTAGTATTTATATTTGTTGTTCCAAGTATTGTATTAGTTGATGTACTATTACCAATGTTAGTATCGCCACCTGCAATATTTATATTAGTAGTAGTACTTACAATATTATTTGTAGTACCTGTTATAGTATTTGTATCACCTGTAATAGTATTTGTTGCACTACCATTACCAATATTTGTATCCCCACTTGTAGTATTTATAT
Organism: Arcobacter arenosus; assembly: GCF_005771535.1. Classification (NCBI taxonomy): domain Bacteria; kingdom Pseudomonadati; phylum Campylobacterota; class Epsilonproteobacteria; order Campylobacterales; family Arcobacteraceae; genus Arcobacter; species Arcobacter arenosus. The sequence continues at coordinate 774,146 of NZ_VANU01000001.1, read as the reverse complement.
TAGTTGTTGAACCTTGAATTGTAACATCAGAATTATCTGTAACAATAGAGCTGTTTCCAGAAACTATTGAAACAGCACTTGTATTAGATGATGAACCTATTGTTGTTGCTGCATCTACTGTTGTGTTAATATTTGTAGTTCCTTCTACATTTAAGTCATCAAGGTTTGTTGTTCCATCAACAGCTAAGTTACCAGTTGTTGTGATATTTCCTGTATTTGTAATATTCCCAACATTTGAAATACCATCAGTGTTTGTCATTCCATCAACATCTAATCCACCTGTTCCAATATCAGCAGTAAGTGCTGACATAGTACCTGTAGTTGATATTCCAACAGAATCTGAAATACCGTCAGTTGTAACTTGACCGTTAATATCTACATTATCTGTAATTGTTACATTTCCTGAGGTACTAAGTAAATTACCATTAAGATTTATATTTGTAGAATTAATTGTTGTTAGGGTTAGATTAGAAGCAATTATATAATCATATGATGAAGTTGCATTGTTATAATCTTCAACAAAAAATGTTCCAATATTATCTTGGTTAGAATCAACTTGGATTGTATAGTCATCAACTCCACTTGCATCTGCAGCAAAAACATTTGAATATCCAAATAAAGTAATAATAACCAATGCACTTAATGAACTTCTCATTATCTTCCCTAAATGTTATTTTAACCCATTATATCCAAAGTAAATGAAAAATAACAAAATTTAAATGTATTTTTAGATAATAGTGGAAAAAGAGTAATAAAAAAGAGTTTAAAATAGAAACTTATTAGTCTAAGTATTCTATTTTGTCTTTAATTAAGCTAACAATACCTTGTTTTACTTCATTAGCATTGTTTGGGTTATCTTGCATACTATTTTCAATAAAACTAATTGCAATATTGAATTTGTCTGCATTTCCATCAGCTAAATCTGATATATTTTCTACAGCGGCAGCTATAATATCTTCACTAGCTAATTTTCCTGATTCTTGAATTTCATTATATTCAATAGCTTTAATCTCATCAACTATATCAGCTTGAAAAGATAAAAGTTCTAATTGTTCTTCTGGCATAGAATCAAAAAGAATTGCATCCTCATTGTGTTCAGTATCAATTGTTTTTTCTATTGTTGGAGTCTCAAAAATTTTCTTAGATATTTCATTTTCAGAGTAAGTCTTCTGGGAAATATTATCAATATTCATTTAAATCCTTTAATTCATTATAGGAAAAAAAACAATAAAAACTACTGAAATGATATAAATTAGTTGATTTATATCAATGAATCAGTTTTCATTTTTTATTAAGATTCCACCAAGTAAATTTTAAAGGAAATGAAAAAATGAGTATGTTTTGTTATCAATGTGAAATGAGTGCACCTGATGGATGTGGTTCAAATGGAGCAACTATAGGAGTATGTGGTAAAAATGAAAATCTTGCTAGATTGCAAGATATTATGATTTTTGGTTTAAAAGGTTTAAGTGCATATAGAGAACACTTAAATGAGTTAGATGAGAAAGCAACAAAAAATGTTGATGATGTAATAAGTGAAACATTATATTTTACCCTTACTAATGTAAATTTCAATTTTGATGACCATATTAGTCAACTAATGAAAGTAGGAAGTGCTGGTGTTGAGGTTATGGATAAACTTTCAAATGCACACACTAATAAATTTGGTATTCCAAGTCCCGTTAAAGTTACACAAAATAAAGTTGAGGGTAAAGCAATCCTAGTTTCAGGACACAATCTTGAGATGTTAGAAAAACTTTTAATTGCAACACAAGATAAAGGTATAAATGTTTATACCCATTCTGAAATGTTACCAGCTCATGCATATCCAGAGTTAAAAAAATATGTACATTTAAAAGGAAATGTTGGGAAAGCATGGTTTGACCAAGCTCAACTTATGAAAAGGTTTAATGGAACTTTTGTAGTAAATACTAACTGTATTGTTCCTCCAAAATCTAATGCTGATTATGTGGATAGAGTTTTTACATATAAAATTGTTGGAATTGAAGGTGGAAATCAGATTATTGATGATAATTTTGATGAATTAATTGAAAAAACTTTACAATGTGAAGATACAAATATTGATGATAATCTAAGCTTAGTAACAGGACATCATTATAAAACTATTTTAACATTAGCTCCACAAATTTTAGAAGCTATTCAAGATGGGAAAATTAGTCAATTTTTTGTAGTTGCAGGTTGTGATGCACCAGGAAAGGCAGGAAATTATTATAGAGAATTAACTGAAAATCTTCCAGATGATTGTGTAATTATCACATCAAGTTGCGGAAAATTCAGATTTAATGATATTGATTTTGGAAATATTCCAGGAACTGAGATACCAAGATATTTAGATTTAGGTCAATGTAATGATTCAAATGGAGCAGTTGAGATTGCAAAAGCAGTAAGTTCTGCACTTAATACACCAATAAATGATTTACCTATTTCTATTGTATTGTCATGGATGGAGCAAAAAGCTGTGATTATTCTTTTAGCTTTATTTAGTTTAGGTGTTAAAAATATCTATTTAGGACCAAAACCACCACAATTTGTAAATGAAGATATATTTAATTTCTTGGCACAAACTTTTAACCTACATTTAACTGGTGACGCAAAAGAGGACTTGGAAAAATTATTGATTAAAAAAATTGCATAAAACATAATGTAAAAGTTTAGTAACCTACAGATGATAAAATATCATCATAATATTATCTAAGTAGGTTAAATGGCAAAAGATAAAAAAGATTTAAATTTAAAAGAAGTAACATTAACCCTTTCAGGTGGTGGAATTAGAACCGCCGCCTCATTGGGTGTAATTAAATATTTAGAAGAAAACAATTATGAAGTAAAGATGATATCTGGCACTAGTGGAGGAGCAATTATTGCTTTATTATATGGCCATGGATTTTCCATAAAAGAGATAGAAGAGTTTTTTTTTACAATAAACAAATGGGACTTGTTCAATTTTAAATTTAGATTTAATTCAATTCTTAGTTTAAATAAAATAGAAAGAAAACTAAGAGCTTTTATAAAAAATAAAGAACAAAAAATACCAATACAAATATGTGTTACAAATATTGAAACAGGAAAAGCTGAATACCATATAAAAGGTGATTTGATTAAATCAACTATAGCTTCTTGTTCTTTGCTTCCTTATTTTTCTTCCATAGAGATAAATAAAAAGTTTTTTGTTGATGGTGGATATAGTGATAATTTACCAAATAAAAAACTCTATAAATTAAATTATCCAAATATTAGTGTAAATGTTAATAATCTACCTAAAAACTTTTCCCATAAAAAAGACTCATTACATAGAAGGTCTCTTTTTATATTAACCCAAAGTGCAATGAAAAGAGCAAAAAAAAGAGCAGACTTTTTTATTAATATAGATAGTATTTCAGAAATAAAACTATTTGATTTTAAAAGTTTTGATTTTGTTTTAGAACAAGGCTATATTAAAGCAAAAGAGATACTAACTAAAATATAAAAAATTCTAAAAAAATCTACCCAAAAAAAATCGAAAAAATAAAAAAAAGAAATCCAATAAATAAATTTTTTTATAAATAAAAAGCCTAAAAAAGCCACTTTTTTTTAAATGAAAATAAATTAAGAAAATTTTAAGAAAATTAATTTTTTTTTGATTTATAATTTCGCTCTCAAAACGATAAAAGTTTAAAGAAACTCTATTAGAGCATTTGGCCGTGCAAATTGATTTCTTTATTTGTTGTACTAAAGGTACGTTTATATTATTAGTTGTGAACAACTGGAGAATAAAAATGTTAAAAAAAATTGCATTATCTGTTTTATTAATTTCAGCTTTTGCTTATGCTCAAGATGAGCAAATGAGTTTAGAAGATAAATACAATGCATGTAGTGAAAGCTATGAACAATGTTTAGTAAAATGTGAAGAGTCTAATACGAATGTAGAAGAGTGTGGTGCAAAATGTGAAGACTTATTTTATCAATGTAATGAAAAAGTTGATAAAGAATTAGATGAATCTAGTGAAAAAGTTGAACAAGAAGTAGTAGAAGAATCAAATAGTAATCAATAAGGTCAATATTTGAAAACAAACATCTATAAAAAACTTGTAAGACAATATTACGAAGAGCTATGGAATAAAAAGTCAAAAGCGATGATTGAAGAGCTTTTCACTGATGATATTGAGTTTCATGGTTCTTTGAATATCGATACAAAAGGTAAAAAAGAGTTTGAAAATTATATGGATGCAATATTAAAAGGTATACCTAATTTGCACCATGGAATTGAAATTCTTTTAGAGGAAAATGCAACAATTGCTGTAAGAGCTATTTATAATGGAACTCATAGTGGTAAACTATTCGATTATGAAGCTTCTAATAATAGAATAAAATACAATGGGGCATCTTTTTTTAAATTTAGAGATGAAAAGATTTCAAATATTTGGGTTTTAGGAGATCTTGCAACTTTGCATAAACAGATTGCAAGCCCTAAAAATTCCCAGTAAGAGCCCATGAAATAGGGCTTTGGTAGGTGTTGCTTATTTTTTAAGTTTTTTTTTAGATTTTTTCTTTTTTTTATAGATTATAATTATGTAATTAAAAGTTAAAATGAGAATTTCTGAAAACCTATCAAAGCATTTGGCCGTGCATTTTTTTAAGATTTTCAGAAATGATGTACCCAAAATTGAGTGTTTTTATACTAACACAATAACCTTAGTTTTTAGTTAATTGGAGTAGAAATGAAAATAGGTTATCTACATATGTTATTTGTCAATTTATAGAGCCTAAGATGGTTACTAGATCTATTGATGATTTAATATCTAACTATATATTTGATGAGCCAGTACAGATATTGGTTAATGAAATAACAAATCATATAAAATTTTATAATGATTATGACTCAGCAATAAAATTAATATTAGCAAATAATCTAAATATAGAAAATATAGTTAGAAATACAGCACGACTTAAAACGAATCAGATTGTTGAATTAGCCTCAAAGCTAATTTCTATGAGATAATAAAGATATATTAGGAAAGGTAAAATGGATTCAATTATTTATGAATTAAGAGCAAACGATATCAAAGAAGATGATATTCAATTTATAATGGAAAAAGTTAAAAATCGAATATCAGAACAAAATATTGATATTGAACTTGAAAAATTAGGTTATCCAAAAGTTTTCACAGTTGATTATGATGATTATAGCTATGAATATGATATGGATGAAGATGATGAGTTCTAATACTATAAATAATCTAAATACCAATGAGTTAATTCATCAAATACTATATTTAGTTAAATATAAAAAAGATTTCAAATTAGCTGCACAGGTTATGAAAGATAATTTAATTTCCTTAGAGGAATTAAATGAAAAAACATTAAAGCTTTCACAATTAGAACTTGCAAAAATTGCAGATGCAATAATAGTGGGTAAGAGATAATTTTTATCCACTAATAAAATTTATTTATGTTTGTCTAAGTTAAAATACTTTACAATTTCTAATGGAAAAAAATTATCCATTAGAAAACAATAAAGGATTTAAGATGGCAAATATAGTAGAAAATTTAAAACAATTACAATCAGACGCCCATGCAATGTATGTAAAAGTACATAATTATCACTGGAATATTGAAGGGATGGATTTCTTCCCTGTACATAATCAAACAGAAGAGATTTATACAAGCTTTTCAACTTTGTATGATGAACTTGCAGAAAGGGTTTTACAATTAGGTGAAAAACCATATTTGACTCTATCTGATTTAGTTAACACTACAAATATAGAAGAAGAATCAAATTCAAATTTTAGGTCTAAAGAGGTTGTTGAAAAAATTATAAATGACTACAACTATTTTTTAAGATCATTTAGAAGTTTAAGTGAAATTGCATCAGAAGCAGGAGATAAAACAACAGAAGCTTTTGCTGATGAAAAAGTTGCTAAACTTGAAAAAGATTTATGGATGATTGGAAATATGCTTAAGTAGTTTAAGTTTTAAGGATTAGTATGGAAACTTTGAGTCTTGAAAATTATATTATAGCTTTCATACTAACCTTATTTGCAGGACTTTCTACAAGTATTGGTGCAGTTATTGCATTTTTTTCAAAGACAAAAACTGAAAAATTCTTATCTTTAGGATTGGGTTTTTCAGCTGGCGTTATGATATATGTATCATTTATGGAGATACTACAAAAATCTACAGAGTCTTTTACTCAATTAGTATCAAGTGAAGTAAAGGGTGAATCTTTAGCATTATTTTGCTTTTTTTTAGGTATTGCAATTATTGCAGTTATTGATAGACTTATTCCAAAAGATGTTAATCCCCATGAACCAAAATCAGAAGCACAATTACAAGAATTGAAACCCAATAATAAAAATAGTGTTGTTTTAAATAATAGTTTAAAAAGAACAGGGGTTTTTACCGCTTTAGCAATAGGTATTCACAATTTTCCAGAAGGTTTTGCAACTTTTATTTCATCTTTAGATAACTTAACTCTTGGTTTAAGCATCGCTTTGGCTATTGCTATTCATAATATTCCTGAAGGGATGGCAGTCTCTTTACCTATTTATCATGCAACTGGAAATAAGAAAAAAGCATTTTGGTATGCAACTCTTTCTGGTTTTGCAGAACCTATTGGGGCAATTATTGGATTTTTTATATTATTTCCTTTTATGGGAGAGGCTACTTTAGGGATAACTTTTGGACTTGTATCTGGAATTATGATTTATATCTCCTTTGATGAACTTTTGCCAGCAGCTAGAGTTTATGGAAATGCCCATACAACGATTGCAGGTTTAGTTTTGGGGATGTTTGTTATGTCAATTAGTTTAATGTTATTTAAGTTTGTTTGAATTTAATAGAAAATAATACTTTTTGAAGACTATTTTATTATATACTCCAAAAATAACTTATATCTTTGGAGTATTTAATGAAAAGTTTTAGTATTAACGCTAAATTAATGTTATTAATTATTGGTAGTTTACTTTTAATGTCTGTAACTATTTTGTCTATAAGTGTAAATGAAAGTATAAAGCACTCAGAAAAAGAGAAACTTGTTCAGCTTAAATCAACAACTTATGCAAAAAAACAACATATTCAAGAGTATTTTAAAACCATTGAAGGTTTAATTATTTCAATTGCAAATTCTGCTTCAACTCAAGAGGCTTTTAATGAGTTTATTAGAGGGTTTTATACTATTTCTAGTCAATCAAGTGGCGAAGTTGATATGACAAAAGTAAAAAATGAACTTTTAAATCATTACAATGATCTTTATATAAATAAAATAAATTTTAATTTACCTAATGTTTCTTCAAAAAAAGAAGCTAGTGAATATTTACCAAAAGATGATAATGGAATTTTAGCTCAATATATGTATATTATAAAAAATGAAGAGAAAATTGGTGAAAAGAATAAATTAACTCAATCAAATACTTTTTTTAATAACTATGCTTTTTCTCACACACGATTTCATGAGACCTTTAATATAATTTTAGAAAAATTTTCATTATATGATATTTTTTTGGTAGATTTAAAAGGTACAATTATTTATAGTACTTTTAAAGAAAAAGATTTTGCTACTAATTTAAAAACTGGACCTTATGCAAATAGTGGAATTGCTAAAGTAAATGAAAAAGCATATACATTAGAAAAAGGTGAAGTTGCATTTAGTGATTTTGAACCTTATGAACCAAGTTATAATACTCCTGCTTCTTTTCTAGCTATTCCTGTTTTTAACAATCAAAATAGAAGAATCGGTAATTTAATTATGCAGTTTCCAATTAGTGTGATTGATTCAATTATGAATTTTAATGGAAATTATGAAAGTGCAGGCTTAGGAAAAAGTGGTAAAAGTTATTTAGTTGGAAGTGATTATAAAATGAGAAATAATCACAGATACCTAAAAGATCTTGACCATCAACATGTAAAAAATTCAGGTACAACTATATCATTATTTGAAATAAAAACAGAGGCAACAAAACTTGCTTTAGAAAATAAAAGTGGGGCAAAATTAATAGAAGATAATGAGGGTAAAAAATATTTAAGTGCTTATTCAGGACTTAAAGTTTTTGATAAACAATGGGGAATAATCTCTGAAATTGATAATGATGAGGCTTTAGCTGATAGTATTAAGTTAAATATTATACTAGCTTCAATCTCATTTGTTGTACTTATTTTGATAATTTTTATTTCAATTTACATTTTAAGAAATTCAATTATTAAACCTATCAAAAATTTTGAAAATGGTCTTATGTCATTTTTTAAATATTTAAATAATGAAATTAATGAAGTTGTTTATTTAGATGATTCTAAAAATGATGAAATAGGTGAGATGTCAAAAGTTGTTAATAAAAATATTAATAAAACTAAAGATGGAATAGAAAAAGATAGAGAATTAATAAATGAAACTGTAATGATATTATCAGAATTTGAAAAGGGTGATTTATCTCAAAGAATTAAAGCTAAACCATCAAATCCTTCTTTAGAGGAATTAAAAACTGTAATTAATAATATGGGGAATAATTTAGAAATAAATATTCAAAATATTTTAAAAGTTTTAGAAACTTATACACAATATAACTATATCCAAAAAGTTGATCCAAAAGATTTAAAAGAACAGCTTTTAAAATTAGCCGAAGGGGTAAACCTTTTAGGAGATTCCATTACTCAAATGCTTATTGAAAATAAAACAAATGGATTAAAATTAGATGATAGTTCAGATAGATTAATTGAAAGTGTAAAAATCTTATCAAATAATACAAATTCTGCTGCTGCATCTATAGAAGAAACTTCTGCTGCTTTAGAAGAGATAAATAGTAATATTATTTCAAATAATGAAAATGTTGAAAAAATGGCTTCTTATTCTCAAGAGGTTAATAAATCTGTTAAAACAGGAGAAGAGTTAGCTAAAAAAACTACACAAGCAATGGATGAAATAAATGAACAAGTTAGTGCTATTAATGAGGCAATAAGTGTTATTGATCAAATTGCTTTCCAAACAAATACTTTATCTTTAAATGCAGCTGTAGAAGCAGCAACAGCAGGTGAAGCAGGAAAAGGCTTTGCCGTTGTTGCTCAAGAAGTTAGAAACTTAGCTGCAAGAAGTGCTGAAGCGGCAAAAGAGATTAAAGATTTAGTTGAAAGTGCAAATATTAAAGCAAATGAAGGGAAACAAATCTCTGATACAATGATTGAGGGATATAGTAGTCTTAGTAAAAATATAAACAATACAATAGAACTTATTTATGCTGTATCAAGTTCTTCTAAAGAGCAACAAATAGGAATTTCACAAATAAATGAAAGTATTGCAAGTTTAGATAAACAAACACAGGAAAATGCAGCTATCGCTCAAAATACAAACAATATTGCTCTTCAAACAGATACTATTTCTAAACAAATTGTTACAAGTGCAGATGAAAAAGAGTTTAAAGGAAAAAATGAAATAAACCTAAATTAATAAATAAATTAATTTTTTTCATTATTAAAAGATAAAATGATACAATACGCCAATTTTTAAAAGGGATACAAAAATGCTTCATAGTATTGTAGATTTTATCGTTCAAACAGTTGGCACTTTAGGTTATACAGGAATTTTTATAATGATGTTCTTAGAAAGTACTTTCTTCCCTTTTCCTAGTGAAGTAGTAATGATTCCTGCTGGTTACTTAGTTCACAAAGGTGAGATGAATATGGCTATAGTTTTATTCTGTGGAATAGCAGGTTCACTTGCTGGAGCATTTTTTAACTACTACTTAGCTATTTATGTTGGTAGAGCTGTTTTAATAAAATATGGAAAATATTTTTTTATAAAAGAATCTACAATCCAAAAAGCCGAAAGGTTTTTTGAAAACCACGGACATATCTCAACTTTTAGTGGAAGATTAATCCCTGCAGTTAGACAGCTTATATCATTCCCTGCTGGTTTAGCTAGAATGAATATTGTAAGTTTTTCTGTTTATACAACTTTAGGTGCATCTATTTGGGTTGTTATATTAACTTTACTTGGTTATTACATTGGGGACAATGAAGATTTAGTAAAAGAGTATTTATCAACTATTGTTTATCTATTATTAGGATTAATTGCCTTAGGGGCTTTTATTTATTATAAAAGAATAAATAAAGGTTTATAAAATGAAAAAGGCTATTGTAACTGGTTTTTCTTCTGGAATTGGAAAAGCAATTTGTGAAATTTTAGAAGAAAATAATTATAAGGTTTTAACTTTAAAATCTAGACTTGAAGATACAAAAGCTTTAGAAATAGAAGTGAAAAATCTATTAAAAGAGAATGATATTGATTTATTAGTTAATTGTGCTGGTCTTGGGATATTCAAACCCCATGAAGAGATCTCAATTCCAAAAATTCAAGAATTAATAAATATAAACCTTACTGCCCCAATTATCCTTTCAAGTTTACTTTTAAGAACTCTTAAAAAAACAAAAGGTCATATAATAAATATTGCTTCAATTGAAGCAACAAGACATTCAAAATTCTCTGCACTTTATACAGCAACAAAATCAGGACTTAGGAATTTTTCTCTAACTTTATTTGAAGAGTTAAGAAAATCAGATGTAAAAGTTACTACAATAAATCCTGACCTTACAAAAACTAACTTTTTTGATGAATTTAATTTTGAACCTAGTGAAAATAAGAATGCCCATTTGTTACCTCAAACTATAGCAAATACTGTTTTAGATATTTTAAACTTTGATGGGGTTATAACTGAAATCACTGTTCGCCCTCAAAGATTAGAGATTAAAAAAAAATAAAAAACATATTTTAAATTATACAATTAAAGAATAATTTTTGTGTAATAAATGTACATCACATACTTGACAATGTAAAAAAAAGTAGTTAATATTTTCAATAGATATTTCAAAGGAGGCTATTAAAATGTTTTTTACTACTTGCTCAAAACTAAAACATTTTATTTATTTAGCCTTGCAAAAACTTTATAGAGCATACAAAATCTCTTTTAGACCTATTAAAGAGATCCAAAATTTATTAATCCAAGAAAAAAACTTTATACTAACTGCCAGATAGACCCTCGCAATTTATTTAGTGTGTAATAAATTGTAGGCTACATAAATAATATATTTAAGAATATATTATTTATGTAGCTTAGCAGGGTCTTTTTATTTTTTAAAAAATCTAAAATTATATAAGGAAGAATTATGTTAAACGATAAAACAGTATTTGAAGAGAATGAATCAGAAATTAGAGCTTATTGTAGAGCAGTACCAACTGTTTTTAAATCATCAAAAAATGCAATTATGATTGATGAAAATGATAAAGAATTTGTAGACTTTTTTGCAGGAGCTGGAGTTTTAAACTTTGGTCACAATAATCCAAAAATGAAAGATGCAGTAATTGAATTTTTACAAAGAGATGGAGTTGTTCATTCCCTTGATATGTTTACAGATGTAAAAAGAGATTTTATCTCAACATTTGTTGAAACTGTTTTAAAACCAAGAGGAATGGGTGATTACAAACTACAATTTACAGGACCAACAGGAACAAATGCAGTTGAAGCTGCACTTAAACTTGCTAGAAAAGTAACTGGAAGAACAGAGATTGTAGCTTTCCATAGAGGTTTCCATGGTATGACTTTAGGTTCCCTTGCTTGTACAGCAAATAATGCCTTTAGAAGCTCGTCAGGAGTTCCTTTAAATAATGTTATTAGAGGAACATTTAATGACATGGAAGCTCTAGATAGAATGAGAGAACAAATGTTTGATGCAGGTTCAGGGATGTTACCACCAGCTGGATTTATAGTTGAACCAGTACAAGCAGAAGGTGGAGTTAGACCAGCAACAAAAGAATGGTTACAAGCAGTGCAAAAACTTGCACGTGATACTGGTGCTTTATTTATACTTGACAGTATTCAATGTGGAAATGGTAGATGTGGAAGTTATTTTAGTTTTGATGATTTAGATGTTGACCCAGATATTAATATTTGTGCAAAAGGTTTAGGTGGATTTGGTACACCAATTGGTATGTTAATAAATAAACCAGAAGTTGATAAAGCTTGGGGACCAGGACAACATACAGGTACATTTAGAGGACAAGGTATCTCTTTTGTAGCAGGTCGTGTTGCCTTAGAGTATTTTAAAGATGAAGAGTTTAACAAAGAGACTATTAGAAAAGGTAAAGTGATTAGAGCTTTATTAGATGAGATGAATGACAAATATTCTCAAGTTACTGAAATAAGACAAAAGGGGATGATGTTAGCAATTAATTTTGATAACGCTGCTACTGTTAAAGAGATTACTGGAAAATGTTATGAAAATGGATTAATTATTGGAGCTTGTTCAACTGGTGAGATTATTAAGTTTATTCCACCTTTAACAATCGAAGATGAAGTTTTGGAAGAGGGATTAAAAAGATTTAAAGCTTCAGTTGAAGCTGTATTAGGTTAAAAGCAACTCGTTACTTTCTTTAGAATTTCTCAAAGAGAGTACAAGTACAAGGCTTCTTTAGATGAGATTTATTCTCATTGGTAAAAGAAGTTAAAAAATATAGGTCCCTGAAAAAATGGGACATTTTTAAAGGAGAAATTATGGGATACAGTCCAACACACTTTAAATCAATAAATCCATACAATGAAGAGATTGTATGTGAAGTACCAATGCATACAAAAGAAGAAGCAAGACAGATTGTTCAAAATTCACAAGAAGCATATATAAACGAATGGATTAATACAAATTATGAACAAAGAGCAAAACTTTTGAATGCAGTGGCAAAAGAGATGAAAGACAACCTTGATTATTATGCACTTCCTATGACTGAAGAGATGGGTAAACCAATAAATGAAGCAAGGGGTGAAGTTAATAAAGCTGCATGGGCCGCTGAACACTATGCAAGTTTTGCTGAAGAGTATTTAAAAACTGAATATATAGAATCAGATGCAACAGAAAGTTATGTTCAATATCTACCCCTTGGAGTGACGCTTGGAGTGTTACCTTGGAATGCACCATTTTGGTTAGCTTTTAGATATTTAGCACCAGCTCTTATGTCTGGAAATACTTGTATTATGAAGCATGACTCACATACTCCATTATGTGCACTTAGAATTGTTGAAGCTTTTACTAAAGTTGGATTCCCTACAAATGTTGTTCAAAATCTGATGGTAGGACACTCACTACTTGAAGATGTAATTAGACATGAATATGTGATGGGAGTTTCACTTACAGGTTCTTCAAAAGCAGGAGCTGCTGTTGGAGCTATTGCTGGAAGTGAAATCAAGCCTGTAGTTTTAGAACTTGGTGGTAGTGACCCAGCTATTATTTTAGCTGATACCCAAGATTTAGAAAAAGCCGCAGATGTAGTTGTTCTTTCAAGATATATAAATGCAGGACAATCTTGTATTGCTGCTAAAAGAATTATTGTTGAAGAGCCAATTTATGAAAAATTTATAGATTTATTAAAAGAAAGATTTGAGAAATTAAAACTTGGAGACCCAAAAGATGAGTCAACAACAATTGGACCAATAGCAAGACGTGAGTTGGTTGAGGAGATGCATGAACAAGTTGACAAATCAGTAGCAGCAGGAGCTAGATTAGTTCTTGGTGGTCAAAGATTAGATGATATGCAAGGATTTTTCTTTCCTGTAACTATTTTAGCTGATGTAGAGCCAGGTATGGTTGTTTCTTGTCAAGAAACATTTGGACCAATAGCTTCAATTATAAAAGTAAAAGATGAAGAGGAAGCTATAAAAATAGCAAATGCAACAGATTATGGTTTAGGTGGTTCTGTTTGGACAGGAGATGTCGAAAAAGGTAAAAAACTAGCTTCAAGAATTGTTACCGGACAAGTTTCAATAAATGGGATAGTTAAATCAGACCCAAGACTTCCAAGTGGTGGAGTTAAAAAATCTGGACTTGGAAAAGAGTTAGGACCACATGGAATTAAAATGTTTGTAAATACTCAACAAGTTTGGGTTGGTCCTGTTAAAAGTTAAGTTTTGGAGAAAAATATGAGTAAAACAAAACTTGCCTTTACTAAAAAGGAATATATACAAAGGGTTAAAAGAGTTAAATCTATAATGCAACAAAGACGAATTGACGTCTTAGTTGCAACAGACCCTGGAAATATGAATTGGCTAACAGGATATGATGGATGGTCTTTTTATGTTCACCAAGGTGTAATTATCTCTTTAGACCATGAAGAACCTATTTGGTTTGGAAGACTTATGGATGTAAATGCGGCATTACTTAGATGTTACATGAGTAAAGAGAATATGATTGGCTACCCTGAAATGTATGTACAAAATCTAGACGAACATCCAATGACTTGGATAGGAGAAAATGTTTTTAGAAAAAATAAATGGGAAAAATGTGTAATTGCCACTGAAAGAGATAATTATTATTACTCAGCAGAAGCTCATTTTAGATTAACTGCAACCTTGCCAAATGCAACCTTTGTAAATGCAAATAATTTAGTAAATTGGGTTAGGGGTAAGAAGTCTGCAAAAGAGATTGAATATATGAAAATTGCTGGAAGAATTACCGAAAAAATTCATCAAAGAGTACTTGATATTGTAAGACCTGGTATTCCAAAATCCCATGTTGTCTCACAAATTTATGAAACAGCAATTGCTGGAGTTGATGGTTATGGAGGAGATTACCCTTCAATAGTACCTTTACTTCCATCAGGAGCTGAAGCTTCAGCTTCACATATTACTTGGGATGATAGCCCTTTTAAAAAAAATGAAGCAACTTTTTTTGAGATATCTGGATGTTATAAAAGATACCATGCTCCTATGTCAAGAACAATTTATATGGGAAAACCAAATCAAAAGTTTTTAGATGCTGAAAAAGCACTTCAAGAAACAATTGATGCTGGGCTTGAAATGGCAAAACCAGGAAATACAACTGCTGATATTGCAAATGCAGCCCAAAAAGTTATGAATAAATATGGTATCGATAGAAACAATGCAAGGTATGGATATCCAATTGGAGTTAGTTATCCACCGGATTGGGGTGAAAGAACTTGTAGTTTAAGAAGTACAGATTTAACAGTTCTTGAACCCGGTATGACCTTTCATTTTATGCCAGGGATTTGGCAAGAGGATTGGGGAGTTGAGATTACGGAAAGTATACATATCACCAAAGATGGGGTAGAGACTTTTTGTAATTTCCCAAGACAATTATTTCTAAAATAATACTAAATATAGGGGGTGTTTTAATAAAAAAGCTTATATTTAAAAAATTAAACAGAGAAAGATGTGGTAAACCAAAGAAAGAAAGGAAATTAATATGAAATTATTTAAAGGATTGGTAATAGCAGGTTTAATTACTGCTACAAGTTTAAGTGCAGCAACATGGAAATATGCTTTTGGTGAAGGTACAAGTGACCCTCAAGGTATTTATGCAACTGCATTTAAGAGTTTTATTGAAGATAATTCAAGAAATAAAATAGAGTTATATAAGGTTGGTTCTTTAGGTGAAGAAACTGATATGATGGAACAAACAAGAGCTGGATTACTTCATTTCTTAGGACAATCAACTGGATATATGGGTGGAACTATCCCTGAAATGGATATTTTTACTGTTCCTTATGTAATGCCTACAGATACAAAACAATTGGATTATTTCTTTAAAAACTCTAAAGTAGTTAATGAGATGCTTCCAACAATTTTCCATAAACATGGATTAGAACTATTATCTATTTTCCCTGAAGGAGAGATGGCTGTTACAACATTTGAAGAGTTTCATTCCCCTGAAGATTTAAAGGGTAAAAAGATGAGAGTTATGCCAGGTTCACCTATTTTAGTTGAAACATATAAAGCTTTTGGAGCATCTCCTCAACCTATGTCATGGGGTGATTTAGTTGGTGCACTTAAAACAGGAATGGTTGATGGACAAGAAAATCCAACAGTATGGATTGAAGCTTATGGTTTAGATGATTTAACAAAAGTTTTAACATACACTGGTCATGGACACTTTAACGCATCAGTTAGTGCAAATAAAAAGTTCTATGATGGATTATCAAAAAGAGATAAAAAATTAGTTCAAGAAGCTGCTGAATTTGCCCATAAAACAATTTTACAAGAGGCTCAAAAACTTGATGCTTATGGATTAGGAAGAATTGTAAGAACAAATCCTAATTATAAAATTGTAACTTTAACTGAAGATGAAAGAAAGGTATTTAAAGAAAAAGCAAAAGCGGTACAAGAATCATTTGCTTCAAAAAGTGATTCAAATAAAAAGATAATGACACAAATGATGAAAGATTTAGACCAAGCTGAGAAAAATGCTAAATAATTCATAAATTATAGTAATCCACTTTATGTGGATTTACTATAGTAGATTACAAAGTGTTGTAACCTACTATAGTAAAAGGAAAGATTATGGACACTAGTACAAAAAACCCAATACTAAAAGCCTTAGATTTTATAGACAAAATGTTAAGTAAATTTGAAGGTGTTATGCTTGCATTAGGTGTAATTGCAATGGCAATTATAACTATACTTTCAGTTATTACAAGGTTTATTTTTAATGATGCATTAACAATAACCGATGAATTAAATATGATTTTTATTGTAATAGTTACCTTTGCAGGTTTAAGTTACGCCGCTAGAAATGGAAGACATATTAGAATGTCTGCAATATATGATGCTCTCCCTACAAAAATTAGAAAAGTCTTTATGATATTTATCTCTTTAATCACTTCAATTTTTATGTTTATATTAGCAAAATATTCATATGGGTATATTGTTGAAGTATATGAAAGTGGAAGAATTTTACCCGCTATTGGAATCCCTGTATTTTATGTATATTTGTGGGTACCAATTGGATTTACCGTTACTGGACTTCAATACTTTTTTACAGTTGTTAAGAATATAAGAGAAGATGATGTATTTCTTTCAACAAATGTAAGAGATGGTTATAGCGATAGTAATAATGATATGGAAGTATAAGGACACAAAATGCAAAAGTTTATAAAAAAGTTTTTAATAATTTTAACAATTTTAATGGGATTTTCCATATCCGCTTTTTCTAAAGAGAATGTAACTTTATATTTTGATGAAATTGCCATTGAGGATAAGGTTAATCTTTTTATTTATGGTTCAGCAGAATCAGAAGATTTTTCTTCCCATAAATGGCAAATTATAAATTTAAAAATAAAAGATAAAAAAAATAAAGAACTTTCTTTTAGTACAGAGTCCGACAAAAATGGTTTTTGGGAAGTAGAAAATATTGATATAAAAGATTTGAGTGATGGAAAGCTTAATATTGAAGTGAAAATGATTTCAGAAGAGGGTGCACTTTTAGCTTCATTAATTGATACAAGTACCATAAAAGATACAAGTTTTAAAATAACTGAATTTTTAAAAAATCATCTATCTGCATCTATTTTTTCTTTAATGGTGATTTTATTATTACTTGGTTTTCCTATGATGATTCCTTTAATTGCAGGAACCTCTTTAGGTATTTTTTTACTTTTTGATGGTGATTTTTCAAAAATGGAGTTTCTTATTCAACAGATGATGGGAGGTATTAGGCCAGCTGCATTAATTGCTGTTCCTATGTTTATCCTTTCTGCTGATATTATGACTAGAGGAAAAAGTGCTGAAAAGCTTATTGATTTGGTAATGGCTTTTGTAAGACATATTAAGGGTGGACTTGCAGTAAGTACGGCAGGTGCTTGTGCTATGTTTGGTGCGGTTTCAGGTTCTACCCAAGCAACTGTTGTTGCAATTGGATCCCCTTTAAGACCAAGACTTAAAAAAGGTGGATATAAAGAATCATTTATTTTAGCATTAATTGTAAACTCAAGTGATATCGCTTTTTTAATTCCACCAAGTATTGGGATGATTATTTATGGGATTGTTGCTAAAACATCTATTCCTGAACTTTTTATTGCTGGGATTGGACCTGGATTATTAATTCTTTTTCTTTTTTCAATCTATAGTATTATTTATGCCTATAGACATAATATCCCAACTGAACCAAAAGCCTCATGGAAAGAAAGGGGTACTGCTTTATTAAATGCTTTATGGCCTTTAGGTTTCCCTGCAATTATTGTTGGTGGTATCTTTGGGGGAATTTTTTCTCCAACTGAAGCAGCTGCTGTTAGTGTTGCTTATGCAATTTTTCTAGAAGGTATTGTTTTTAAAACAATGAAATTAAAAGATTTATATGCAACTGCTAAATCAACTGGATTAGTAACTGCTGTTGTATTTATATTAGTTGGAGCTGGAGCTGGATTTGCATGGGTTTTATCTTTTGCTCAAATTCCTCAAGAAATATTAAGTTCTATAGGGATTACAGAAATGGGACCATATGAGGTTTTATTTGTAATATCAATTGCTTTTTTTGTTGGATGTATGTTTGTTGATCCAATTGTAGTTATATTAGTTTTAGTTCCTATTTTTGCACCAATTGTAAATTCAGTTGGCTTAGACCCTGTTTTAGTGGGGACAATTATCACCTTACAAGTAGCAATTGGTTCTGCAACACCACCTTTTGGTTGTGATATTTTTACAGCTATTGCTGTATTTAAAAGACCATATCTAGAAGTAATTAAAGGCACTCCACCATTTATTATTATCCTTTTAAGTGTATCAGTTGCTTTAATCTTTTTCCCAGATATTGCACTGTTTTTAAGGGATGTTGCCTTTAGGGATTTAAGTGTGATTGACTATTTTCAAAACCTATTTGGTTTTGGTGCACAAGTTATAGAATAATTTTTAAGTAAAAAGGAGATGTCATGTTTAAAAAAATATTAGTACCAACTGATGGCTCAGGGCAAGCTAATAAAGCTTTAGATTTAGCTTGTAAAATGGCTATGGAAAATGACCAAACTCAAATAAATATATTGTCAGTTTTTAGACATCACAGTTTTACTGAGGCTTCTTTATCAATGCTGCCACGCCAAATAGATGATGAAGCTGCAAATTTAGATGAGGTTATGAGAGCTTATGCAAAAGAGTTAGTTGCAAAGGCAAAAGAGGTTGCTATTGAATATGGACTAGAGAAACATAGAGTAAGAGGTTTTATTAGAGTTGGACAAGTAGCAAAAGAGATTTTAGATTTTATAAAAGAAGAGGATGTCGATTTAATTGTAATTGGAAAGCAAGGAAGAGGGGATTTAAGTGGTTATCTTTTAGGTGGAGTTTCACATAAAGTTACAGGTCTTTCAAAAATCCCAGTAATGGTTATATGATGATTTTATTTGATATCAGAAAAATCAATAGTATCTATTGTTTTAATAGAGTCTATTCAAAGGTAGCTTATTCGTCCATATTATAAGGATTAAAGTTTTTAATCCTGCAATATTTTATAAATAATTTAAATAAATTCTTAATTGGACAAAAAAATGAAAAATAAAACAATGAAAGCTATGGTTTTAACAGGACATGGTGATATTAATAAAATAGAGTACAAAGATGTTGCAATACCAAAACCAAAAAAAGGCGAGGTATTAGTTGAGGTTCACGCAACTGCCAAAAACAACACCGATAGAAAAGCTAGAATTGGTGTTTATGGGGTGGATGATAAAAATAAAGATGAAATTACTTCCTTTGATATGAGTGGGAATAATACTTTTACATTTCCTAGAATTCAAGGTGCAGATATAGTAGGAACTATAGTAGAGGTTGGGTTTGGAGTTTCAACTAGTAGAATTGGAAAAAAAGGTTTAATTGATTTTAATATCTATTTAGACCCTGAAAAAAATGATAATCTAAATTTAACCCCTGATTATATAGGTCATGGATGTAATGGAGGTTTTGCTGAATATGTAGTAGTTCCAGATGAAAATTTTTATAATATGTCAAATTTAGATATAAGTGATGCCCAACTTGCAAGTTTAGGTATGTGTTCATATCAAACTGGACTTAGAATGTTAAATGCTTCTAGGGTAAAAGAGGGGGATTTAGTATTAGTTTCTGGGGCAAGTGGTGGAGTTGGAACTGCTTTAATTCAAATGTGTAGAATCTTAGGAGCAATTCCTTATGCCTTAAGTAGTAAAGAAAAAGAGGCTCAACTTTTAAAAATAGGAGCCGAAAAAGTAATTGATAGGGCTGATATAAATAGTTTAAACCAAAGAGTTTTAGAAGCAACAAATGGGAAAGCCATTGATGCAGTTATGGATATGGTTGGTGGAGATTACACAAATGTTTTTTTAGACTGTATGATTACAGATATGAAAAACAAAGATGATTATCCAAGACTTAGTATTGCAGGGGCAAGTGGAGATAATATAACACAAATTATGTGGTCAAAAATATATCTATATCAAATAGAGATTCATGGTGTTTCCCATGGAACTAGAAATGAAGTAAAACAATTAATGAAATGGATTAGAGAGGGTAAATTAAAACCTATGCTTCATGCAACATTTAAGCTTTCCAACCTTCATAAATGTGAAGAGTATTTTGCAAATAGGTCAAATAACTATCTTGGAAAAGTTGTTGTAGTTCCTGATTCAAAATGGGATGAATATGGGAAAGAGTTTGCTCTAAAGGATTCTTTATGAATTCAAAATTTCATAAAATAGGTTTAATTGATACCCATGCTGGAGGAGATGTAAGTAGAATTGTTTTTTCTGGAGTAAAAAATCTTCCGGGAAAAACAGTAAGAGAAAAAATGGAATATTTACAAAAACATGGAGATGGTTTAAGAAAAACATTACTTTTTGAACCCTATGGCGTTCCGGAAATGTCAATTGACTTAATAGTTCCATCATCCCAAAGAGAAGCAGTTGCAGGATATATTATAATGGAGGTTATGGGATATCCTATTTATTCAGGTTCTAATACTTTATGTACTGCAACTGCAGTTATTGAAAAAGGCTTAGTAGCTAAAAAAGAGGGGATTATAAGTTTTAAACTTGAATCCCCAGCAGGTTTAGTTGATATTGAAGCAAATATTGTAAATGGTATTGTTGAATCTGTAACTTGTCAAGGGTTACCAAGTTATATTCACTCTTATAAACAGATAATTGAGGTACCAAATTTAGGAGAAGTTACTTATTCAATAGCTTATAGTGGTGGGTTTTATGTTTTAGTTGAAGCTTCTCAATTTGGTTTTAAATTAAATAAGAGTGAAGAGGAAGAATTGTCTAAAACTGCATATATGATAATTGAAGCAATTAGAAAAAAAGAGAGTTTTAAACATTATAGTTTAGGTGATGTAGGACCTGTTCCTTTTTTACATTTTATGGGTGACCTTACAAAAAAAGAGGAAGGTTTTTATAGTTCCCCTTCAACTACTTATGTACACCCTAGGGTTATTTGTAGAAGTACAACAGGAACAGGAACTTCAGCTAGACTTGCATATTTATATTATGAAAACAAAATAAAACAAGGAGATAAATTAGAAACTATTTCCTTAAGAGATACAAAATTTATTGGAGTTTTTGAAAGTGTTGAAAAACAAAAAAACTACAATGTTATTAACAACAAAATTTCAGGTAAAAGTTATATCATAGGTAAACAAGATATTTATATCAATTGTGATGATTCAATGCTTAATCATTTAGATACTTTAAATGAATTAACCAATGTACTTGAATAAGATAAAAAAGGAGAATTTATGTTAAAAAAATTTGAAGAAGTTGTAAACTTTGCAATAGATTTTAGACATAATTTACATAAAAATCCAGAGTTGAAATGGGAAGAAACCGATACTGCAAAATCTATTAGAGATATTTTAGATGAGTATAATATCCCTTATAAAACCTATGCAAATACAGGAACTTGTGGACTTTTAGCACAAGATAAAAAAGGCCCTCATATTGCAATACGAGGTGATATTGATGCATTAGCTTTAGAGGAAAAAACAGATGTACCATATAAGTCAACAAAAAAGCAGTGTATGCACGCTTGTGGGCATGATGGACATACAGCAACATTAATGACAGCTGCCATTTGGTTGAAACAAAATGAACACTTACTTGAAAATCCAGTAACACTTTTATTTCAACCAGCCGAAGAGGGTGGTCATGGGGCTAAAAAAATGATAGAAGAGGGTTGTTTAGATGGTGTTGATATGATTTTTGGTTGGCATAATTGGCCTGCTATTAAATTTGGTCAAGCAGTATGCCCTGATGGTACTGTTATGGCTGGAAATGGAACTTTTCATATAGATATAAAAGGAAAAGGTGGACACTCATCACAACCTGAATTATGTCGTGACCCAGTTTTAGCAGCAAGTGCTATGACTTTAAATCTACAACAAATAATAAGTAGACACGTTTCACCTCAAGATAGTGCAGTTGTTTCTGTAACTTCAATTGATGGAAGAAGTGATTTAACTACAATACCAGACTTTGTAAAACTTGAAGGAAGCATTAGAGTTCCAACTGATGAATTAAAAAGTTTTGTTTTTAATAAAATAGATGAGATTGTAAAAGCAACTGCTAAAACTTATGATGTTGATGTTGAGGTTGAATTAAGAGATAGGTATGGAGCAACAATAAACCACAAAACTCAAGCAGCAATGGTTAGAGAAGAGTTAAAAAATCAATTGGGTGAAAATTGGGAAAGTGATATTCCAACGCCTATTATGGCAAGTGAAGATTTTAGCTATTATTTAAACACCATTCCGGGAGCTTTTGCACTTATTGGAAGTGATGATGGAGTTGAAAAACATCAAAAAGCTTGTCATAATGTTCATTATGATTTTAATGATAAATTAATATCACCCGTTAGTAAAACTTTAATGAGACTTGCTGGGTATAAGGGAGATTTTTAAAAGATACAATTAGGCAATTGGCCTATTGTATCTCATAAAATAAATTGATGGAATTGCAAGTCCAAAACCAATTCCCCCTAATATAGTAATTGTTTTTAAACCATTTTCAACAAAAATAGTAATAAGTTCAGGGTTAACTCCATGGGCACTCATATTTATAAGATTTATAACAGCATTAAAAGCATATGTTCCAGGAATCAAAGGTATAATTGAAGCAATCGTATAAACAGGTCTTGGAATAATATATTTTCTTGACCAATATAAAGCAACTAAACCTACAATTGTAGAAGCTAAAAATGTTGCAAGTTCAATACTAAAATTTATATCCATTAAAATAGTTCTTGAAGTATATGCAATTGCTCCACCAAAACCACAATACATAAGTGTGTGTTTAGGAACATTAAAAACCATACCAAAGCCAATAGCTGGAATGGCAGCAAAAATTGCATTTATAATATAATTAATTAATTCAGTACCCATATTACCAACCTTTTAAATCTAAAACTACAAAGGCAAAAACAATCCCAATTGCAGTTGCTACTGTTAATAAAACAGCTTGCATCCAACGACCCCAACCCATGGCTAGATAACCTTTTACAGCATCTAAAACAGAATTGATAAAAGGGAAACCCGGAGCAAGTAAAATTACACTTGATGATAAAGCAATATCTATCTTATCACTTAATTCATATATATGTGCAAGTCCAGATATTAATGTTGCAACAAAAGCAGTTGCAGCAAAGGTTATAATCATTACAAACTTTCTTTTTGCTAACTCTTGTCTAGTAAACATAGCAATACCAGATGCAAAAAAAGTGACAAAAAATGAGATTAAATCTGCCCCATTTAAGTAAGCAAATGAAGCACATGATAATCCAATCATAAAAACTACAAGCCATCTATTATAGTAGTTTGCTTGAATCTCTTTCATTGTTTTTAATACAAAACTTACATCTCTTTTTTCTTTTTCTGTTTGATGACACATCCTTTGAACATCACATACAATGGACATATTTATTGGTTTGTGGTAGGCTCTTCTTGTTGTTGTAACAGAGTGTGTTTGATTGTTTGTTAGTGTTGTTAAAACAATGGCAGAAGGGATTAAAGAAAGTTCAACAGAATCAACACCTAAAGCCTTTCCTAATCTTTGAGCAGTTTGTTCAATAAGTCTACTTTCTGCACCATATTCAAGCATCAATACAGCAGCTTTTATTACTGCTCTAGTGATTTTTGTTTGTTCTTCGTAAGTTAGTTGTGTTTGTATCTCTTCCATTATTTTTTAAAATCTTTTATTTTTAGTATATTTCCACCATCATCAGCAATATAGAGATTACCTTTTTTATCAAAGGTGATTCCTTCTTGGGCATAATAGTTTGTTAGTTTGTATTCTTTTTTTGTTTTTTGTTTTTTTAAATCATATTCAATTAAAAGTGAATGGTCATCACTTACCATAAAAAGGTTGTTTTTATAAAAAGTTAATCCCGCAATATCTTTATATCCATGGTTTATAATCTCTTTAATTTTTTGTTTTTTCTTTTTTAAATCATAATCAATAACTACAATTACAGAAGAGTCTTCTTTTGGGTAAGGTTTATCAGATTGGTTTGATAAATATATTTTATCTTTTAATATAGCAATAGCTTCAATTCCATCATCACCTTTTTTTAAAACTTTAATTCCATTAAATTCTCTTTTTATTGAAATCTCTTTTTTCTTTTTGAAATTTTTTTTTGATAGAACTAAAATTTTATCTTTACCTTCAATTGCAACTAATAATATATCTTTTTTATCATCAACTGCAACACCTTCAAAATCATATTTTCCTATCTCTTTTTGCCTTAGAATTTTTCCCTCTAAAGTTAA
This sequence comes from Arcobacter arenosus, assembly GCF_005771535.1. Classification (NCBI taxonomy): domain Bacteria; kingdom Pseudomonadati; phylum Campylobacterota; class Epsilonproteobacteria; order Campylobacterales; family Arcobacteraceae; genus Arcobacter; species Arcobacter arenosus. Next base: position 749,606 of record NZ_VANU01000001.1, on the reverse strand, counting down.
TTCATAGATTGAACCCTCATCTGCAACAACAAACAAGGTATTTGATTTTTCTGAGTAAGTGATACCAGAGGCTTCTTGAATTTTTGAAATTATAATCTCTTTTGCCAACATATTTTGAACTAAACCACTAAAAATTAAAATTATGAGAAGAATTCTCTTCATCTTCATTTTGCCTCTATTGGAAGAGATAGTGTAAAAAGTGCACCTTTATAATGGCTATCATCAACTAAAAAAGTACAATTTGATACTAAAATTTTACCCTTTAAATGTTTTGTAATTATTTCATTAGACATATAAAGTCCTATCCCCGTACCTTGGGATTTGTGTTTAGTTGTAAAGTATGGTTCTAAAATTCTATTTATAATATTTTTTGGGATTCCACCTGCATTATCTTTTATCTCAATAATTAGTGAATCATTCTCTTTATAAGTATTAATACAAATTACAGGTCTTGATATTTTATTTGATTCAATTGCATCAATTGCATTATTTAAAATATTTAGTAAAATTTGTACAAGTTCACTTTCTAAAGTTTTTACTTTTATATTCTCCATGTCTTTTATAACTTCAATATTATATTTTTTTAGTCTGGAATCAACCAAATATAAAGATTTCTCAATGCAATCTTTTATATCAAAATATTGAACAAGTTTATTTGGATTAAAAAAGTTTCTAAAATCTTCAATTGTTTTTGAAAGATATTGGGATTGTTTATTTATAGAATTTATACTATCAAGTAAAAACTTTTCATCCACTTTTTTATTTATCTCTAATTGTAATTGCATACCTGTTGAGGCAGTTGAAATTACTGAAAGTGGTTGTCTCCATTGGTGGGCAATATTTTCTAACATCTCCCCCATTGCCGCCATTTTTGATTGTTGAGCAAGTAATGTGTCTTGTTCCCTTTTTTCAAGTTCAAGTTTTTTTATTTTTGTTAAATCAAGTATAGTTCCAATGACAAATAAAGGTTTGCCTTCATTTGAAAATTTTGTTATTTTTGAGGTTAATTGAATATATTTAATGGTTTCATCTCTTAGTAATATTTTAAATTCAAAAGAGTATTTTCTTTTTATTCTAAAAGATTTTAAAAACTCTTTTTTAACCCTTTTTTTATCATCAGGATGTATAAAAGAGAAAAAAGTTGCCAATGATGGTTTAATTTCACCCACAAAAAGTCCAAAAATTTTATAATGTTCATTACTCCATTTTAATTCTTTCTTTTTTATACTGTAACCAAAACTTCCTAGTTTTGCAATTGTTTGTGCTTCATCAAGTAGATAATTGGCTCTTCTTAATTCTTTTGTTTTCTCTTCAATTCTTTCTTCTAGTTCTTCATTTAAAATTTTAAGTTCTTTAGTTCTTTCATTTACAAGAATCTTTAAGTTTTTACTTTTTCGTAAATTTTGTTGATTAAAATAGATTAGAGGAATAAAAAATAAACTCGTTAAACCAAGTAAAACCCATAGGGTTTTATAATCAAAGTTTTTTTCAAATTGTACATTTTCCCATCTTTTTATTATAGAATTTACTTCATTCTCATTTAAAGAGAGTATGGCTTTATTAAGTATTGATTGTAAAATTTGATAATCATCCCTAATCATAATACTCATATCAAAACTTAGGCCAGTATTCCCTGTTATTTTTAGGGAATCAAAATTTAATTTTTTAATATTGTATGCTAGTACTGGTTTGATATCAACAAAGGCATAAGCTTTCTTTTCATCAACAGCTGCTAATCCCTCTTTTATACTTTTTACTAATAAAAAATCTAGTTTTGGGTATTTTTCTCTTAATATTTTGTGTGCAGTAAAATTTTCCCCAACAGCAATTTTTTTGTTAAAAAGATAATTCATATTTTCTATGAAGTTTTCATCTTTTAAAGTTACTATAGATAAAGGGAAAGATTTATATGATTTTGTAAATATTGCATACTTTTTTCTATCTTTTGTTTCACCAACACTAAAGATTAAATCTTTTTCTTTATTTTTTATTGAAGAGAGTTGTTCACTAAAATTATTACTAACAAAAAATTCATATTTTAAACCAAGTTTTTTTGCAATAAGTTCCCAAATTTCAGTTGAAATACCCCCTGCTTTATTTATTGAAAGAAAAGAGAAAGGTTCCCATGATCTTGAAAGGGATATTTTAAAAGTTTTAGATTTTATAAAATCTTTTTCCTCTTGTGTTAATTGAGTTAAACTTTCAATATCTTCATAAATTCTTTGTTCATTATGTATAATCCATTTACTCTCAACTGAAGCTAAATCTTCAGGTTTTAATTTTTTAAAACCCTCATCAAAGAGTTTTACAAGATTTTCATTTTCAGATATGGCGCTTATTTTAAAAGTGTTAGAAAAAAGTTTTATTGAACGTATTAAATGAAAATATCCATTTTGTAAGGCAAAATATTCAATGGCAACTTTATCATCATAGATTAAATCAATTTTTCTTGAGCTAAAGTCTTTAAAAGCTTCTAAATAATTTTCATAAATAATAATCTCAGAATTTTTAAAATTTTCCTTTAATAACTCTTCATAGTCACTTCCTATGATTCCAATTATATATGAAGCATCTTTACTAAAGCCTTTGTCATTTTCTTTATGAATAAACAGTGAAGTAGCAAGTTCATAATAGTTTTTTGAACTCTTCATCCAATCTTCATAAGCATTTGTTCCTAAAAAGAAATCAACTTTTTTTTCTTTTGCAAGATTTATTGAGTTATCCCAAGTAACTCCATTTATAAACTTTATATTATAATGATTTTCTTCTGCCCAAAGCCTCCAAAAATCAACAAATAAACCTTCTGCTTTTCCGTTTAGTTCATAGGAGAAAGGAGCATAGTCTGGGTCATAAGAAACTTTAAATTGTGTTTGATTAGCATTTGATTGAAGCAAAAATATAAAAAAGAATAAAACAATTGTTTTTAAAAATATTTTTTGTGTGAACATTACTATACCAGCTATTAAAATTGGAGAAAATTATAGCTAAAACAAACTTTTGTTATAATCTCAAATAATTTTCAGGAGTGTATTTGAAAGAATTAACAAAATACTTTTTAAACAAAGATGTTTTATTCAAAGATTTAATTGAAATTAATCCCAAAGATTTAGGAAGTAGAAAAAAAATTAAAATCTACAAGGCAACGGCAACTAACAACTCATATTATGCAATATTTATTGTTGATGGTAAAAGTAGATTTATTAGAAAAAATGCGAATGATTTATTGGAACTTTTTAATAAACTTGTTGATAAGCAAGGTCATAATTTTAAAGAAAAAGAGCTTTTAATCTCTTCCCCACTATGCTCAAAAGCTAAAAAGTTTTTACAAGAAAATAAATGGAGTGTACGAATTGATTTTGTGTGATATTGGAAACACTACATTTCATTTTTTAATAGAGGAAAAACACAAAAGATACTTTCTTGAAGAAAATCTTCCAAAATTTAATGATGATATTTTTTATATATCCGTAAATAAAACTGCAACTAAAAAATTAAAGCAAATTAATCCTCAGGCAAAAAATATAAAAAAATTAATGAATTTTGAAACCTCTTATGTTGGATTAGGAATAGATAGAGCAGTTGCGAGTTATTTTGAAAAGGATGCCGTAATTGTTGATGCAGGTAGTGCAATTACAGTTGATATTATGGAAAATGGTATTCATAAAGGTGGTTTTATATTACCTGGATTTAGAGCATTTATGAAAACTTATCCAAAAATTTCTAAAAAACTAAAGTTTGATTTTGAAAAAAATATAAATTTAGATAAAATACCGCTTCAAACAAAAGATGCTATAACATATGCTATGATGAAATCAATCATTTTACCAATCAAAGAAGTAAGCAAAGATAGAAGAATTATCTTCACAGGTGGAGATGGAGAGCTATTAAGTAAACATTTTGAAAATAGCATTTATAAAAAAGATTTAATATTTGAGAACATGAAAAGGATAATTGATGCTAACAATTGCATTGCCTAAGGGTAGAATTGCAGAAGAGACTCTTGATAAATTTGAGAAAGCTTTTGGTGAAAAATTTATTTTCGAAGATAGAAAATTAATTTTAGAAAAAAGTGGATTCAGATTTTTAAATGTAAGAAATCAAGATGTACCAACATATGTAATGCATGGTGCTGCAGATCTTGGAGTTGTTGGTTTAGACGTTCTTGAAGAAAAAGAGTATGATTTAATTAAATTGTTAAATTTACAGTTAGGAAAATGTAAAGTTGCTTTTGGTCTTAGACGTGGTGAAGAACTTGATATGTCAAAAAGTAAAATTACTGTTGCAACAAAACATGAAAAAATTGCAAAAAGATATTTTGAAGAAAGAGCAATGGCTGTTCAAATTATCAAACTATATGGTTCAATTGAACTTGCACCTTTAGTTGGACTTTGTGATTGTATTGTTGATATTGTTGAAACTGGAACTACTATGAAACAAAACGGCCTTGAAGTGGGACCTACTATTATGGAAAGTTCAGCACATTTAATTGCAAATAAAAACTCATATTATGCAAAAAAAGATTTAATTTTTGATTTAAGAACTAAGTTAGAGGCAGTTCTTTAATGGGCTTAGACCTTTATGCTAAAATAGAACCATATCTTGATTTTGATGAAGAGGTTTATAATCTGCATAATGAGTTTATGTCTCATGTTATGGAAAAAGAACTTGATAATATCCTAGATATAGGGTGTGGTCAAGGATACTTTCTTCAAAATCTTGCACTTAATAATAAAAAAGCTTTTGGAATAGATTTAAGCCAATCTCAAATTGACTTTTGTAAGGAAAAAGGTATTGAAAATACCTCTTGTCTTGCACTTGAAGATGTAAAAGAAAAATATGATTGTGCAACAGCAATTTTTGATGTAATAAACTATATTCCAAAAAATGAACTAAAAAAGTTTTTTATGGATACTTCTAAGGTTTTAAATGATAATGCTTATTTTATCTTTGATGTAAATTCATTATTTGGTTTTGATGAGGTTGCTCAAGGGTGCATTACTATTGATAGAAAAGATAAATTTATTGCTATTGATGCAATATATGAAGATAGAAAACTAATTACATCTTTAACACTATTTTCAAAAGATGAAAATGGAAAATACCAAAAAGAGAAAGATAAAATCACTCAATACTACCATGATAAAAAGAGTTTAACAGAGTTATTAAAAAAAGCAGGTTTTGAAGTTGAAGAGATAAAAGAGTTTAATCTTCATGGTTTTGATGAAGCTGATAAACTAATCTACATTTGTAGAAAAATATAGTAATACAACAAATTAATTAACTAATACTATTTTGTTAATCTTTTAATATAAATTATATAGGTTTTAAAAAAGATATATTTATTGAGCCTAAAATTATTCACAGGAATTTTAGAAAGCAATAAATATATTAGATGAGACCGTTCTGAGACATTATTTCGTTATAATTTTTTATATTTTTAAAGAAGGACAAAAAATGAAAAATATAAAATCTTCACTGAAGTTAATTTTTACTATAACATTATTAGGTTTTTTACTTAATGGTTGTGCAGGTAATAGAGAGCCTCAAGTCACTCAATACAATTCTGGTATAGAAAAAACAGAACAATGGAATCAATACAACGAGTATGCAATAAAAAATAAACAACCCATTTTAGATTTTGCAGCAACCACATTAAAGTATAAATTTGGTGATTTTACAGTAACTAATTATGAAACATTTTTAGCATCTGATCCAAAAGTAGTAATACAAACAAAATGGCATAACTGTAATGAGAAAGACATTTTTGAATTTAAATTTTATGCTCCTGATGGTAGGTTTGCTCACTATGACTACTTTATTCCAAATAGAATCAATACAAAATGGACTATAGGAAGAACTTTATACTTAAAGGGAACACCAATAGAACAACTACAAGGTACATGGAATTTAGAAATTTATGTAAATGGTAAATTTGTGATAAACAAAGAATTTAATATAGTAAAATTTGGGAAAATTGAAAAAGCTGAAAAAAAAGTAACAATTGGGTTTGCTCCATATTGGAATAGTAAGGATTCTACATGGAATCACAATAAATCTGCTCCATTTTACATTAGTTGTGCAGCATTGAAAGATAACCCATCTATGAATATAGTTCCTCCCTTTTTAATTCTTAAAGATGTCGGTAATCCTCAATTTGATTATAAAAAATTTAAAGAACAAGTAGAAAAAGACCTATTAGATAATCAAGGAACAATTAAATCTTTTCTAAAACTCCATCCTATGGATTATATTGTTATGGGAAAAGTGAAATCTGCCTGGAATATGAGTACCCATGATACTAATTTTGAAACATTAATTATTGATACAAAAGCAATGGAAATTATAGATACTGTAGAAACAAAAATATCATTAGGAAGTGGAGATTTTAACATTGCAACTAGACAAAAGACAGAATATCTACATCCAAAGAGAGTTAAAATATATAAACAACTATATAATGATTTAGCTAATAAAATTAATTCATTAGTAAAATAATCTGCAAGGAAGAGGAAATCTTTACCTCTTCCAAGATTCTTATATAAAAAAACTATTAAAAAAAGCAGGTTTTGAAGTTGAAAAGATAAAAGAGTTTAATCTTCATGGTTTTGATGAAGCTGATAAACTAATCTATATTTGTAAAAAATAGATTAGTTTAGGTGTTCTAGTTCTACTCTATTTCTTCCTAATTCTTTTGCTTTATATAAAGCTTCATCTGCTCTTTTAAAAAAGTTAGCTTTTGTATCTGAACTATGAAATTGCGCAATACCTATTGAACAAGTCACCTTCCCAATATTTTTAAAATCAAAGCTCTCTATTGAGTCTCTAAGTTTTTCTGAAAAAATTGTTGCTTGTTCTATATTTGTGTTAGGTAGAAGTATTACAAACTCTTCTCCTCCCCATCTTGCAACAATATCACTTCCCCTTGTAGTAATTGTTAATATTTTTGCAATCTCTTGAAGAACCTTATCCCCTTCTAAGTGACCATAATTATCATTTATCTTTTTAAAATGATCAATATCAAGCATGGCTAAAGAAAAACTATAATTACTATAATTTTTAAAATTTTCAATTTGTTCAATTAAAAGTGTATCAAACATACTTCTATTATATAATTTAGTTAAATAATCAAAGGAAACCTCTTCTTTTAGTTTTGATGTTGCTTTTAGAAGTTTTTCATTTGTTCTTGACATTTTTGAACCCTCTTCTTTGATAAGTTCAATCCATTTATTATAAACTGTTTTAAGTAGTTCTTTTTGGGTAATAATCCCTGAAATATATCTGTTTTCATCAACAACTACAATTCTTTTATAGTGTTTATCTTTTATATATTTTACAGCTTCAGCAATAGTAGTTTTATCATCTAACGTACTTACAGGTGATGTCATATAGTTTTTTATAGGTTTTAAAAGGTCAAAATCATTGTGAACTATATCTATAAAATCTTTTGTTGTAAAAATACCAATTGGTTTTAAATCTGTATCTATTATAATAACGGCATCTCTAGAGCTTTCTTTTAAAAGATGAATCACTTGTAAAGTTGAAGCATTTTCATCTGTTGTTATTGCTCTATATTGATGTGTTAAAGAAGAAAGGGTTTGTTTCTTCATCATAATTTGTGGGTCGATATTATTAACAATATCGGTATAAGAAACAATCCCTATAAGTTTTTCATTTTCTGTAATAACCATATATTCATCACTTGCATCAATATCATTTAAAACAGAAAGAAGATTTATATCTTTATCAAGTTCCTTTACCTTTGGAATATTAAGGTCTTGTAAAATGGCACTTTTATCAATATTTGAAATTTTGAATTCCAACAGATGGGTTGTTGTTAATATATGATATGATTTATCTTCATAGTTTTTTAAAATTATTGTTCTTAAATTATAATCAGACATTTTTTTAATGGCATCATCTAATGTTTTTTGAACGTCAATAGTTAATACATTTTGAATACAAATATCATATACTGTTGGAATCAAATTTTCTCCTTATAAACCTACGATATCTCTAATAGCTTCCATTTTAACACTTGCTATTTTTCTTGCTTTACTTGCTCCAAATTCTAAAATCTCTTTTACTTCTTTTGGATTGTCTAATAAGTGTTGTCTTCTCTCTACATATGGTGCAAAGTGTTCATTGATTTTATCCAAAAGTGAAAGTTTAAAATGACCATATCCCTCACCTGGAGTTGCATATCTTTGTTGAAGTTGTTTTAATTCATCTTCATTCATAAATAGTTCACATAGTTTATATATATTACAAGTTGTATAATCTTTTACTTCATCTAATTCTTTTGAGTCAGTTACAATTCCCATAACTTGTTTTTTAATACCTTTTTTTGTTCCGAACATATCAATTGTATTTCCATATGATTTTGACATTTTTGCTCCATCAGTTCCTGGAACTGTTGCAACTACTTCATCAACTTTCGCTTCAGGTAAAACTAAAATATCTGTTTTATAGTGGTGATTAAAGCTATTAGCAATATCTCTTGTCATCTCAACATGTTGAATTTGATCTTTACCTACAGGAACAATATTTGAATCAAAAAGTAAAATATCTGCTGCCATTAAAACAGGATATGAAAATAAACCATGATTTGCTTGGATACCCTTTGCTGTTTTATCTTTATATGAGTGAGCTCTTTCAAGTAGTCCCATTGATGTATGATTTGATAATAACCAGTATAGTTCTAATACTTCTTTTACATCACTTTGAACCCAGAATGTAGATTTTTCTGGATCCATTCCAAGAGCTAAAAAGTTTACAGCTGCTTCAAAAATATTTTTTTCTAAAACCTCTTTTTCTTTAACAGTTGTTAATGCATGATATGAAGCAATAAAGGCAAAAAGTTCACCATCATCTTGTGATTCAATCATTTTTTTAATCATTCCAAAGTAGTTACCAATATGGATAGTTCCACTTGGTTGAATTCCAGATAATATTCTCAAAATATAATTCCTTATAAATTTCCCAATCAAAAGGGAAAATTTTTTTGCGGAATTATATCTAAACTTAGTAAAATAGCTTTTTAAACAACTTTTTATATGGATTTTTCAATTTTATTTATTACATGGTCAATATGAAGTTGTAGATTATAATATTCTCCCATAAATGATAGGGGAACTTTTGTTTCATTACTAATTTCAATTCTTAGTTTTTCAAGTTTTTCAAGTTCTTCTTGATACTTAGTTTTATCGATACTTTCTAATTCTTTATCAATAGCTTTAACTTCATCATACCATCTATAAATTTTTGATCTCATTGACCAATTGTAAAGTGGAAAAAATCCTTTAAATAATGGGAACAATAAAGTGATTAAAGGGATTAATAATATTTTTAATCTATCAATATTTGAAGCTATCCAATAAGGGAATATTTTTTCTAAAAAGGTATCTCCATTTTCAAAATATCTTTGTGCTTCTTCATCTAAATCAAGTTTCATATTTATTGTATTTGGAAAATATCTAGCCTTTGAAAATAGATCTTTTTTATTATGAACATCAACTATTCTTTTCAAGAATAATCTTTTTAACTCTTCAGGAAAATTTTCATTTACTACTAAATTTGCAGTTGTTGAAAGAAGGTTTATATTTTGGTCTGGAAGATTTTTATAAAGATCTAATGTCCCTTCATATAGTGTTAAATCTTCTAAAAAGGTATATTTTTGGCTATATGCCCTTGCCCTTTTAAAACTAAATACGTTTACACTAGGAGAAGCTAGAAGTTCTTTTATTATTTCTGATTTGTGTGAAGATACAACAAACATAACATCAATATTCCCTTTTAGTAACTCATTTTTTGCTTCTTCATTACTTAAATCTAGGATTTTAGAGTTTGTATTATCAATACCATTATCTGTTAAAATATTTGATGCTAAATCCCTTGTTCCACTCCCTTCTTTTCCAATTGATATTTTTTTTGAATAAAACTGTATTAGATAATCAACAATAAAACCTTCGTTTTTATAAAATACCCAAAGAGGCTCATAATAGATTGAGGCAAGGGATTTTATCCCCTCAGAAGTTTCATTGCTAATAGTTCCATTTTGAATAAATGCAATATCAGCTTTTTTCTCTTTTAATAGTTGAATATTTTCAATAGACCCAGCTGAATTGATTATATTAACTGTAACATCGTCTTTTTCTAATAACTTTTTATACTCCAAAGCAGTTTTGTAGTAATTGCCAGTCTTTCCTCCTGTTGCAATTGTAATCTCTTTTTTAGGACTTGGTTGTATAAAAGATGCTGTAAAATAAAAAGCACCAACAATTAGAAGAATAAAAGGTATAGTAACCGTAAAAAATTTGTATTTCATCCATAAAGCTTTCATGATGGTATAGTAACATATTTTATTATAGATGCCATTATAAAACACTAAAAAGTTAATTTTAGATATAATCACGAAAAATTTATAAGAAAGATTGAAATGATTGATGTAAAGCAACTACAAAAAGATTTTGAAAATATGGCAAATGCCTTAAAAAGAAAAGGTGTTGAACAATCTACTCTTGATAAGTTAAAAGACTTAACTGATAATGCAAAGCAAAAAAGACAAGAGATGGAAAATGTTACAGCAGAGCAAAACAAACTTTCAAAAGAGTTTGGAAGATATAAAAAAGAGGGCTTAGATATTGCTCCTTTACAAGATTCTATTAATGAACTTAAATCAAAAAAACAATCAATGGAAGAGGAAGTTAAAACTTTAGAAGATGAATTGTCTTCTATTGCTTTAGGAATTCCAAATCTTCCTGATGAAAATGTTCCTGATGGTGCAGATGAAAATGAAAATGTTGTTTTAGAAATAATTGGAGAGAAACCTGTATTTTCTTTTGAACCAAAAGAGCATTGGGATTTAAACAACGGATGGTTAGATTTTGAAAGAGGTGTTAAATTAGCAAAATCTAGATTCTCTGCAATTAAAGGTCAAGGGGCAAGATTAGAGCGAGCATTAATTAACTATATGCTTGATTTTAACAAAGAGCGAGGATTTGAAGAATGGTATGTTCCTTTTATGGCAAATTCAAACACTCTTCAAGGAACAGGACAATTACCAAAATTTGAAGATGATTTATTTAAAATTGAGGGTGAAGATTTATATTTAATTCCAACTGCTGAGGTTCAATTAACAAATCTTTATAATGATGAGATTATACCAGCTGATGAATTACCTTTATTAATGACTTCTTATACTCCATGTTTTAGAAAAGAAGCAGGAAGTGCAGGGCGTGATACAAGAGGATTAATTAGACAACACCAATTTGATAAAGTTGAGATGGTAGCAATCACTAAACAAGAAGAATCGGAAGAAGTTTTTGAAAAAATGGTTGCTTGTGCAAGTGATTTATTAACTTCACTTGGACTTGCTCATCAAAAAGTTCAATTATGCACAGGAGATTTAGGATTTAGTGCTTCAACTACAATAGACTTAGAGGTTTGGCTTCCAGGTCAAGGAAAATATAGAGAAATCTCTTCTATCTCAAATACAAGAGAATTTCAAGCAAGACGTGCAAAAATCAGATATAAAGATGGTAAAAAGAATATCTTAGCTCATACTTTAAATGGTTCGTCATTAGCTGTTGGAAGAACTTTATTAGCAATTATGGAAAACTATCAACAAGAAGATGGAACTGTTAAAATCCCAGATGTTTTAGTAAAGTATATGTAAGAATACTTTTATATGCAAAAGTTTTTAATAAGTTCTATCTTTTTACTATTTCTTATTTTTTTATCTCATGAGTTTTATTATTTAGATAAAAAAAATGAGTATGAAAAAGATATTCATAATAAAAAAAGTGAAGAGATCATAGCTTTTTTTAATGATGAAGTTGAAAAGAAATTTGGAAAAACTTTTGCATTGACAAACCTTTTAAGTAAAGATAAGAAGTTAATTGAAGCATTAGTCAAAAAAGATAACTCCCTATTAGATTACTCAGAAATTATTGAAGAAACCCAAAATTTTGGGGAATATAAAAATTTATGGATACAAATTATTGATAAAGATGGATATAGTTTTTATAGAAGTTGGACAAATAGAATTGGAGACCATGCTGCAAGTGCTAGAATAGATATTGTTGATATGATAAAGAATCCTAGACCTATGAGGGGTATTAGTACGGGACGATTTGATATGACATTTAAAACAATGATTCCTCTATATGATAACGGTAAATTTGTAGGAATTATTGAGATGATTTCTAAGTTTAATTCAATAGCAAGAGTTCTTAAGAAATATGATATTGAACCATTAATGGTTGTTCATGAAGATTATACAACCAGATTTATAAAACCCTTCACTTCTCTGTTTATAGGTAATAATTATGTTGCAAATCTAAATGCATCTAAAAGTTTAATGAAGAAAGTTAAAATTTATGGTTTGAAAAAATTGATGTATTTAGAAAAACCCATACTTTTTGATAAATATTTAGTAACTACTACTCAAATTAAAGATATTCATGGTGGGGAGATGGGCTTTTTTATCTTCTTTTTTGATGAAAAAAAACTTGATAAATCAAAAATTTATAACTTTAGGTTTGAATATTCATCTCAAGTTATTGTAGCTGTAGTAATCTATGTTCTATTTATATTATTTTTACTTAATAAAAATTATGTGGGAAGATTAAATGAAGAGGTTGAAAAAAAGACTCTAAAAATCGATAAACAGAAAAAAAAGTTAAAAGATTTATTAAATGTCTATGACAATAATGTAATTTTTTCAAAAACAGATTTAAAAGGTTATATAACTTATGTTAGTAAGGCTTTTTGTGAGATATCAGGTTATACAAAAGATGAATTGATTGGAAAACCTCATAATATAATCAGACACCCTGATATGAAAAAAACTGTTTTTAAAGAACTATGGACAACAATTCAAAGTGGAAAAGTTTGGGAAAATGAGGTTAAAAACCTTAAAAAAGATGGGGGATATTATTGGGTTTATTCAAGGGTAGAACCTGTTTATAACCAAGAAAATCGAATCATAGAGTATATTTCAACTAGAACAGATATAACTGCTAAAAAAAAGTATGAAGAACATCAACTAAAAATGTTAAATCAAACTAGAATGACTGCACTTGGTGAAATGTTAAGTAATATTGCCCATCAATGGAGACAACCTTTATCAATTATAACTTCAGTAGCTTCATCGGTCTCATTAAAACAAGAGTTAAAAATGTTAAAAGAAGTTGATTTAGAAAAAGAGATGAAGAGTATTATGGATAGTGCAAATTATCTTTCTAATATAATAGAGTCTTTTAGAAACTTTATACGAAATGATAAAGAGTTTAAAGCAGTTAGTATTAAAAAAAGTGTAGATGATGTACTTCAAATTTTAGATACAACAATAAAAAGTAATCATATAAATATTATAAATAATATAGAAAAAAATGATATTGTTATTGGGATGATTTCAGGTGAATTAGAACAAGTATTAATAAATATAATTAATAATGCTAATGAAATTTTTATTGAAAGAAATATTCAAGATAAAAATATAATATTAAATCTAAAAATTGAAAAAGAAATTATTATTATTACTTTAGAAGATAATGCAGGAGGAATTCCTGATGATATTATCAATAAAATTTTTGATGCTTACTTTACAACAAAACATAAGTCTCAGGGGACTGGTTTAGGACTTTATATGAGTTATAGAATTGTTACTGAAAGCTTAAAAGGTAACCTTTTTGTAAAAAATACTGATAAAGGGGCTAAGTTTTTTATAGAGATTCCAATAAAATATGATAGCTTAAAATAGACTATTTTTATAGATTTCCTTAAAGAATAAAATATATAAAAAATTTACTTTTTAATTAAATTTAAGAAATTAAAATATACTTAGATGAAAATTCAAGGAGGCTATTATGATTATTAAGATTATTGGTGCCTTAGTATTAATAGGTTTTTTCTTTGTATTAAGTAAAGTTGGTATGTCAATGGTTGGGAAAGAAAATCCACTATCAAAAGCATTTCCTATTGGTTCAACTATAATTGTATCATTTATTTTAGGGCTTATGTTTTTAGGTGAGCCTTGAATAGTAAAATAAAGTGATTTTTTAAATCACTTTATTTTACATAAACCTTAGAATCAAATATCCTATTTCTAAGAGTTACTTTGAGAAGTCCATTTTGAACATTTAAATGTTTATATGTTAATTCCTCACCAATTTTTATATTTCTTTTGTCATAAATAGGTTTAGAGTTAATATAAGAACCAATAGAATTACCTATTGAAACTTCTGGTTTTACATTAAAAGCATTTCCATACAAGAATATTTTTGTGTAACATATTCCATTATAATCATTTTTTGTTTTTCTTGTATGTTGGATATTTTCTCCTCTACCTTGAGCATCAAAAATCCCAACTGCATAAATCCCTTTGATATTGGATTTATAAGCAAAAAGAGTTGTAAAAATAATAGTAAACAATATAAATATTTTTTTCATAATAAAATAGTAACATTTTTTTGTGTAGAAATAGTAAATAAAAAGACTCTCTTATTTTTTTGTTGATTTTTTAACAACTATTTCTAAGACTAGAAAGTGAAAATATGCTAATATAGGCACAATTTATTAATTTTAGGAATACATGCATGAACTTTTTCAAATATATTAAAGCAGTGGGTACTGGCCCAAAATCAAATCGTGATTTAACTAAAGAAGAGATTATTGAAGCTATTGATGGAATCTTACAAAATAAATGTGAAAGTGAACAAGCAGCAGCTTTTTTAATGCTTTTGAGGGTTAAACTAGAGAGTGATGAAGAATTAGCTGGTTGTCTAGAAGCTTGTGAAAAATATATTAAGAAAGATGATATCCCTCAATCAGTTGAACTTGGTTATTCTTTTGATGGGAAAACAGACCAACCTTATTTATTCCCTTTATTTAGTTCGGTTTTAAATGATTTTTTTAAACAACATAAAGAGATTGAACCTTTTAAACTTGTAATTAGTGGAGATAAATTACAACCTGCAAAAAGTGGACTTTTTGTAAAAGAGTTAGCTCAAGCAATCGAACTTGATGATAATATAATAGCTTTTTATGATAGAAAAGAGTATTTTGAGGAGCTATC
The DNA here is from genome assembly GCF_005771535.1 of Arcobacter arenosus. Lineage (NCBI taxonomy): Bacteria > Pseudomonadati > Campylobacterota > Epsilonproteobacteria > Campylobacterales > Arcobacteraceae > Arcobacter > Arcobacter arenosus. Next base: position 734,530 of record NZ_VANU01000001.1, on the reverse strand, counting down.
TAATTTAACCCAGTTAAGAAAAAAACTTTATATGAGAACTATTTTTAACACTGTTGAAAAACTTTTAAATCCTGCAAACTCGAAATATGCTATAACTTCTGCTTTTCATAGACCTTATGTAGAAAAATATATAAAATTATTTGGACATAACTATGAAAATCTTCTTATTTTAAAAGGGAGTGAAGGTTCAACTGAAGTTTTTTCAAACTCAAAATATTGGATAAAAGAGGGTGAGGAGATTGTTGAAAAACCTATAAAATTAGCTGATTTTGATATTAACTATACTGAAAAATATGAAAATATTACTTTAGAGGAGAATCTAAAAATATTAGAAAATCCAAGTGCTGAGCTAATGAAATTAGTTAAACTAAATGTTGCAATTATTCTTTTTACTGCAAAAAGAGTTGAATCAATTGAAAAAGCATATGAGATGCTTAATAAAAAAGATTGTTGTATTGTAAGATTTTGGAAATGGCTATTAAAATAGTTTAGAATGAAACAGGAGTAATAGCCGAAATATAAGAAGCTTTTTTATTACTTCTGTTTTCTATTTTATGTGGTATTTCAGGATTAAATCTAATACAATCCCCTTGAGACAAAATAAATTCTTTATCATTTAAAGTTACTACAATTTCACCATTTAAAACATAATTACACTCTTCACCACCTTTTGTATGAGGAATTATATCCTCTGTAACTCTTTGTGGTTCAAGATTAACCAATACAAATTCAATATCACCTTGCAAATCAGGAACTAAAAGTTCACAATTGTAAAGGGGGGTCAGGAAAAGAGATTTTTTTTCTATTTTCACTTCTTACAACATAAAAAGATTCATCATTTATAGCTTTACTTGTAATCTCCTCTTCATTTGCAAATAGTTGTGCTAATGTTGTATTTAAAACCTTTGCAATTTTTCTGAGCGTTTCAACTGAACCTTGTGTAGAACCATTTTCTAATTGTGATAACATACCAACTGAAATTTGTGCATTATTTGCTAAATCTTTTGCACTCATATTAAGATTTACTCTTAACTCTTTTATCTTTGTTCCTACAAAAAATTCATTTTCCATTATTAACCTTTTTATAAATAAACATTGATATTTTAACAAAACTAATATTAAGTTTAATAAAATTAAATTATTTAATATAATTAAACTTTTTTTCAATAAAAAAGGGATAAAATTTAATTTAATTAAAATCTTTTAAAGGAAATTAAATGAAAATTGGTTTAATCAAGGAAATCAAAGTACATGAATATAGAGTTGGATTAACTCCTGATTGTGTAAGTGCATATGTAAATGCAGGACATACAGTATTTGTAGAAAAAGATGCAGGTGTTGGTGCTGGTTTTGAAAATAGTGAATATGAAAAAGTTGGAGCTATTATTGAAGAGAATAAACAAAAAATCTTTGATGATAGTGAAATGATAGTAAAAGTTAAAGAACCATTACCTGAAGAGTATGACTTTTTCCATGAAGGACAAATTTTATATACTTATTTACATATAGCTGCTGATAAACCACAAGCACAAATGCTCTTAGAAAAAAAAGTAAAAGCTGTTGCTTATGAAACAATTACATCTTCAGAGGGTGGACTTCCTTGTTTAACACCAATGAGTGAAATAGCTGGGCGACTTGCAACTCAAGAGGGTGCAAAATATTTAGAAAAACCTTTTGGTGGAAGAGGTGTATTACTTGGTGGTGTTCCAGGAGTAAAAAGAGGAAATGTTGTAATAATCGGTGGAGGTATAGTTGGACTTAATGCTTGTAAAATGGCAGTTGGATTAGGTGCTAATGTTACTGTTTTAGATATTAGTGCATCAAGACTTGCTTTTTATGATGATCTTTTTGGTTCGAAGGTAACTACATTATTTTCAAATAGAACAAATATTGTTAAAGCAATTAGTGAAGCTGATTTAGTTATTGGTGCAGTTCTAATTCCAGGAGCAACAGCTCCAAAACTAATCTCTAAAGATGATTTAAAACTTATGAAGAAAAACTCAGTTATTGTTGATGTTGCAATTGATCAAGGTGGATGTTTTGAAACAAGTAAAGCTACATACCATGATAATCCAACATATGTTGTAAATGATGTAGTTCATTATTGTGTTGCAAATATGCCAGGGGCAGTTTCATTAACTTCTACTTTAGCTTTAACTGCAACAACATTAAGACATGGATTAGCAATAGCTAATAAAGGTTTGGAAAAAGCTTTAGCTGATGATAAACATTTACTAAATGGTTTAAATACTTATGATGGGAAACTAACAAATGAAGCAGTGGCAAAAAGTTTAGATATCCCATATGAGCCTGTAACATTTTAATAATATAAAATTGAAAAAAAAGGGGAATTTTCCTTCCCCTTTTTAACTTTTTTAAATATAATCCAATTTTAAAGGATTATATTTGGACTTAATAAACATAACTTTACTTTTAGTTTTTATTCCCACTTTCTTTTTTGTATCAATCACTCCTGGAATGTGTATGACACTTGCCCTTAGTATGGGTATGAGTATAGGATTAAAAAAAACATTTTATATGATGTATGGAGAACTATTAGGAGTAGGCTTAGTAGCTACTTCTTCTGTTATTGGTGTTGCAACTATAATGTTAAAATATCCAACTATATTTCTTTTTTTGAAATATGGTGGAGGGGCTTATTTAGCCTATCTTGGTATTCAAATGTGGATGTCAAAGGGAAAAATGGCTTTAAAACTTGATAATAGTTGTAGTTTTGAAATCTCAAAAAAATCTCTTGCAATGCAAGGGTTTGTTACAGCTATTGCAAATCCTAAGGGTTGGGCATTTTTTATTGCACTTTTACCACCTTTTATTGATGATTCATTGCCTATGATATCTCAATTGCCAATACTTATTCTTATGATTTTAACTTTAGAATTTTTATGTTTAATAATATATGCATCAGGTGGAAGTACACTAAGGAAAATTTTACAAGATAGTTCAAATGTAAGATTAATAAATAAAATTGCTGGAACTTTAATGATAGGTATTGGAGTTTGGTTAGCAAGTAGTTAAAAGTCAAATGACTTTTAACTATTTTTTACCTATAAAATCACTTTCACTTGCATTTTGAACAACTTTTGATGCAATAGAATTTGTATCTCTTGCTATCTCATTTGTTTTTTCTGCAACTTGTGCATTTTCTTGTGTAAATTTATCTAAGTTATTGATTGTATTACTAATATGTAACATAACTTCTGTTTGCTCTTTTGCAGCATAAGCTACATCGTTTATCATTTGATTTGTTTCATTTATTTTCTCTTCTAACTCTTCAAAACCATTAATCATATTAGAACTAATTGTTTTCCCTTCTTGGGTTTGAATTGTAGCAGATTCTACTAATTGTTTAATCTCACTTGCTGCTTCAGCTGACCTAGCTGCAAGATTTCTAACCTCTTGGGCAACAACTGCAAAACCTTTTCCTGCTTCTCCTGCTGTTGCTGCTTCAACTGCTGCATTTAAAGATAAAATATTTGTTTGAAATGCAATTTGGTCAATAATATTAATAGATTCATTTATGGTTTGTACTTTTTCATTTATCTCATCCATAGAACTAACCGTTTTAGATGCTAACTCTTTACCCTTTGATGATGATTCTTTAGTAGTTGAAGAAAGATTAAACATATTTTGTGCTTTTTGACTTGTATTATTAATATTCTCAGTAACTTCTGTAATAGATGCAGCTACTTCTTCTAAAGATGCAGCTTGGTTTGTTGCATTTGCTGATAGGGTACTAACATTAGTTGAAAGTTCTTTTGAAGTTTTTTCTAAAGTTATACCGTCATTTTGGCTTGCAACTAACATATGAGTTATAATATTGTTCATATTACTTATCTCTTTACCAATAATTCCAGCTTTATCTTTATCAAGTTGTTTTGTAAAGTCTCTTTTTCCATATGAATCTAAAACTGCAACCAAAGTATTTAAGTCATCACCAACAAATTTTTTAAGATTTGATAACATCTCATTGATTAAATCTTTAAGTTCATTTAACATCTCTGTAGAGGTTGTAGCATTTATTTTTTTATCTAAATAACCTTTGTTTACCTCTTCAATAATAGTTTTAACCTCATTGATTAGGACTATATCTTCATTTATAGCTTTTTTGCTAAAGTTAATATTTTCATTTATAACTTTTGCCATAGTACCAATTTCATCATTTGAATTAATCTCTATTAGTTGAGCATCTTTTGACTCTTTATTAACAAATTTAAAAAAGTTTAGAAGTCCACTTTCAAATTTTTCTAGTGGATTTGCAATTAGTTTGTTTACTAATACAAATACTATTGATAAAAAGATTATTGTAAGAATTATTGAACCTATAATAAATAGATTCCCAACTTTTTTTGATATATCTAAAAACTCATCTTCATATGAGCTAAGTACAATTGTCCAACCCCATTTATCATATTTTTTAAAAGCAGCAATCTTTTCCCTTGATTTGTTATTTTCAAGCATATCGTAGTGAATTACACCCTCATTTTTTTCTAAAATCTCTTTTATATAAAAGTTTCCATCTTTATCTTTGAAATTAGATACATTTTTCCCTTCCAATGTTTTGTGGACTATTAATTTACCTTTTTCATCTAAGATATAAATAAAACCAGTTTTTCCAATAACAACCTCTTTTAGTTTTTTCTCTACAGCTATTAACCCATCGGTAAATTTGTATCCAACAAATAATGCACCTACAATCTCACCTTTTTGTTCAATAGGTTTATATGCTGAGATATAACTCTCCCCTTCAAAATTTTCCAAAGAGATATATTTTTCATTTTTTTCAAGGCTTTTGTATATTTTACTATCAGGGGTGATTTTATGTAAAAGGTCTCTTTCTCCATTTTTTCTTATTAAAGATGAAGTAACACTTATAAATGAGTCATTTTCTTTTACATACACAGAAGCTACCGCTTGAGTTTGTTCTGTAAATAAATCTACAGGATGAAAGTTGTTATTTAAACTAGCAAAACCATTATAGATATTTTTAACAGCTACGCCATTAATCTTTGTAGTTAAATCACCTTTAATTTGTAGTTTTCTAAAGGATTTTTCAAAAATATTTATTAATGTAATTGAATTTTTTTCTAATGTATCATTATATAACTCTACTGTTTTATAATAACTTTGTGTCTGAGTTTGAAGATTTTTTTCAAGTTCTAAGATAAGATTTTTATTTACTAGATTAATTAAAATAACTGCAAATATAGTCATTAATATAAGTATAGTAACCCCAAATGCTAATAGAAATTTTTTATTAATTGTATTAAACATGGTGTGCCTTTTTTATGGAAAGTTTAATCTCTAAATAATATTATACTTAAGAAGCTAAAGGCTTCTTAAGTTTAGTGATCTAATATTTGTTCTAAGAACATTTTTAATCTATCAGATTGTGGGTTTTCAAAGAATTCGATTGGTTCATTCTCTTCAACAATTTGCCCAGCATCCATAAATATTACTCTATCTGCAACTTTTTTGGCAAATCCCATTTCGTGAGTTACACAAACCATTGTAATACCATCTTCAGCTAATTCTGTCATAACATCCAAAACTTCCCCAATCATTTCTGGGTCTAGTGCTGCAGTTGGTTCATCAAATAACATAATATCAGGATTTGAACAAAGACATCTAGCAATTGCTACCCTTTGTTGTTGACCACCTGATAATTGATTTGGATATTTATCTGCTTGGTCTGCAATTTTTACTCTTTCTAGATAATGCATTGCAGTTTCAATTGCTTTTTTTCTAGGAACCTTAGATACCCAAGTTGGAGCTAAAACAAGGTTCTCTAAGATAGAAAGATGAGGGAATAGATTAAAGTGTTGAAATACCATACCAACATGTTTTCTAACTTCTCTAATTCTTTTTACATCTTCTGTTAATTGTAAACCTTTTACAAAAATCTCACCCTCTTGGAAAGGTTCAAGTCTATTGATACATCTAATAGTTGTAGACTTACCAGAACCAGATGGTCCACAAATAACAACTCTTTCACCTTTTTTTACTTTTAAATTAACATCTTTTAGTACGTGAAAATCTCCATACCATTTGTTAACATCATTCATTTCAATCATATATTCTGTACTCATTATCTATCCTATTCTTATCTATGGTTTGTATTAAATTTATCTTCAATTGATTTTGCATATTTAGACATGCTAAAACAAATCACCCAATATACAAAGGTTATAAATACATAACCCTCTGTTTCAAATCCTAACCAATTTGCATCAGTTGTAGTTAATGTAACCATTGCAAGAAGGTCAAATAATCCAATAATTAATACTAGTGTTGTATCTTTAAACAATGAAATAAAAGCACCAACTATATTTGGAATTGAGATTTTAAGTGCTTGTGGTAAAATAATTAATCCCATTGATTGCCAATATGATAGTGCCATTGAATCAGCTGCTTCATATTGTCCTTTTGGAATTGCTTGTAAACCACCCCTTACAACTTCAGCGATATATGCTGCTTGGAAAAGCGTAATACCAATAAGTGCTCTAAGCAATTTATCAAAATCCATCCCCTCTGGGAAAAATAAAGGTAAAATTACCGAAGACATAAATAATAAAGTAATTAAAGGTACCCCTCTAATAAACTCAATATACATAATAGATATTGTTCTAATAATTGGCATTTTAGATTGTCTACCTAGTGCAAACAAAATACCAATAGGGAAAGACGCAACAATACCAACAGAAGCAACTACAATAGTAAGTAAAAGTCCACCCCATTTAGTTGTAGGAATTACTTCTAATCCTAATCCCCCATAGATTAAGAAAAATGAAACAATAGGGAAAAGTGCAATAACTGCAAATTTTAACATTGTTGGCATTTTTTTAAATGTAAAAATAGATACAAAAAATAAGACTAAGATTAAATTTGGTCTCCAGTATTGATCTTCTGGATAAAAACCATATATAAATTGATTGAATTTTTCATAAATAAAAATCCATCTTGCACCATCACCTGTAATCTGCTCTTTCGTTCCACTCCATGTGGCATCAAAAATTAACCAATTTAATAGTGGTGGTAAAACTAAATAAAGAACATAAAGAGATATAATTGTTAAAATTGAACTTGTTATATCTGAAAATAAATTCTCTTTTAACCAATGGACTAATCCTTTTGTCCCAGCAGGAGCAGGTCTAGCTTCTTTTTTCCCATAAATAGCCATATTATCTCTCCTTTATCTTCATTTTTTCATTAAAGTAGTTCATCACCATAGAAATGATAATACTTAATGTTAAATATACTGCCATTGTCATCAATATAATCTCAATTGCTTGTCCAACTTGGTTTAGTGATGTTCCAGCAAAAATAGTTACTAACTCTGGATAACCAATTGCTGTTGCAAGTGACGAGTTTTTTGTTAAGTTTAGATATTGATTAATAACTGGCGGAATAATAACTCTAAGAGCTTGAGGTAAAACAACTTTTTTTAAGATTACACTATCCTTTAACCCTAAAGATGCTGCAGCTTCTTTTTGTCCTTTTGGTACAGCTTCAATACCAGCACGAACAGCTTCAGCAATATATGTTGCAGTATAAATACTTAAGGCAAATGCTAAAGCAAGAAGTTCTGGAATCATAGTCCATCCACCTCTAAAGTTAAATCCTTTAAGTGCTGGATAATCTAAAGTTGCAGGCATACCACTAACAAAAAATACAATTGTTGGTGCAAGTATTAAAATTGCAATTGAGGTTGTAATAAGTGGAAACTCTTCACCCGTTTCATCGTGTCTTTTCTTTGACCAACGTGAAAGATAAAAAACTCCAACTATTGCTAAAACAAATGCAATAACTACAGAAATAAATCCACTCTCTAAAACAGGACTTGGAATATATAATCCTCTATTGTTGAAGAAAATTGTATCAAAATAAGAAAATGATTGTCGTGGACTAGGTAGTGAGGCTAATACAACATTATACCAAAACAGTATTTGCAATAAAATAGGAATATTTCTAAAAGTTTCAACATAAACCATAGATAATTTTGAAATCATCCAGTTTTTTGAAAGTCTTCCAATACCAACTAGTAATCCAATTAATGTAGCAAAAAATATACTAATTGCAGATACTAAAACTGTATTTAAAAGTCCAACAAGGAAAACTCTTCCATGTGAGTTGGATTCATCATATTCTATTAATGATTGAATAATACCAAATCCAGCTTCGCTTCCTAAGAAATCAAATCCTGTATTAATCCCACGTTTTTCAATGTTTATAAACATATTATTTAAAACAAAATATGTAAATATAAAGATACCAGCTAGTGCTAAAATCTGATAAATTATGGCCCTTTTTTCAGGGTTATTATAAAAAGCTACATTAGCTTGTGGCTTTTTTTTATGTTTTGTCATTTTTCAACCTTAAAACAATCCTTAAAAAGGATCATGTTTTTTAATTGTTTGGAAGTTTTACTTCCCACAAAAAAAGGGGAAGTAATTCTCCCCCTTTTGAATTAAATTTAATCAAATTTAAATTATCTAATTGGTGCTCCATATTGTAAACCACCATCTTTCCATAAAGCATTTAAGCCTCTTGAAATTTTAAGAGGAGAACCCATACCAACATTTCTTTCGAATGCTTCACCATAGTTACCTACTTGTTTGATAATGTTATATGCCCATTTTGGATCTAAACCTAAGTTTTTACCAATATCTCCTGATTCACCTAGTAATCTTTTAATTGATGGGTTTGGAGATTTTAACATTTCATCAACATTTGCAGATGTTACACCTAATTCTTCCGCATTTAACATTGCAATGTGAGTCCATTTAACAATATTAAACCATTTGTCATCACCTTGTCTTACAACTGGTCCTAAAGGCTCTTTAGAGATAATTTCAGGTAATACCACTGCAGAATCAGGATCTTTTAAAGTTGTTCTTAATCCATATAATTGAGAAGCATCTGAAGTTAAAGCATCACATCTTCCAGCAGCAAAACCTTCAACAGTTTGTGCAGATGTATCATAAGTGATTGGTTTATACTCCATTTTATTTGCTTTGAAGTAATCAGTTAAGTTAAGCTCTGTTGTAGTACCTGCTTGGATACAAAAAGTAGCTCCATCTAATTCTTTAGCTGATTTTACTCCTAAATCTTTTTTTACTAAAAAACCTTGACCATCATAATAGTTTACCCCTGTGAAATTTAAACCTAATGATGTATCTCTTGTAGCAGTCCATGTTGTATTTCTTGCTAAAACGTCAACTTCACCACTTGATAATGCAGTAAATCTCTCTTTTGCATTTAAATGAGCATATTTAACTTTTGACGCATCACCTAATACAGCAGCGGCAACTGCTCTACACATATCAACATCTAAACCTTTCCAAACTCCGTTTGAATCAGGAGAAGCAAACCCAGGAAGTCCAGTATTTAGACCACAACTTAGAACACCATTTTTCTTTGTAGTTTCTAAAGTATCAGCCATAGATACTGTAGCTGTCATTGCTAAGGCAGCAAGACTTAAAGAGGCAGTTTTTAGTAATTTCATATTTTTTTCCTTATTATAGATTTGGATTACCATTATAGAAACTATAAGTAGCAATCAAGTAGCATTTGTGATTATATTACATAAAATAGTAACTTTTATTACAATATATGTATAATTTATATGCAATTTATAATTTTTATTTAGATGAGAATAATTTATTATAAAATGTTTCAAAAGGCTTAAAAAGCTATATTTATGGCTTGTTTCCTAGTATTATTAAAAATGAATGATAATAAAATTTTAGTGATTTGTGCAGAAAAAATTGTACATAGAAAAATTAAAAATTTTTTTGAATTTTTTAATAATATCACATTTATTGCTTCTAAATGTGTGTAAAAAAAGAGATATCTTATATAATTGTGTTGATATTCAAGAGTGTTAAGTTTTTATTTTCCACTCTATTAGATAAAAAAGTTTAAGAATATTTTGATTCAGGGAAGAAGTAGTTTAATCAAACCACTTTAACTCTTCCCTTAATTTTACTACTTCACCTACAACAATAATAGCTGGGCTTACTGCATCTTTAGATTTTTCAACTATATCTTTTAGTGTCCCTGTTACAACTTTTTGTTTTTTTGTAGTTCCATTTGAAATAATTGCACACGGGTAATCTTCCCCTTTTCCAACTTCTAAAAGTTTTGAAACGATAAGTGCAATATTGTGAAGTCCCATTAAAAAAACAATTGTTTCATCTTCAATAAAAGATTTCCAATTAATATTTGCAATATTATCACTAGATTTTCTATGTCCTGTTACAACTCTAAATGATGGAGTAACCCCTCTATTAGTAACAGGAATTCCTGCATACGCTGGAACAGATATTGCTGAAGTTACCCCAGGAATTATCTCAAATTTAATTCCTCTTTCTTTTAAATAAAGAGCTTCTTCTCCACCTCTTCCAAATACAAAAGGATCGCCTCCTTTAAGTCTTACAACTGTTTCATATTTTAATGCACATTGGAAAATTAGTTCATTTATCTCATTCTGGGGAATTCGATGGTTTCCTTTTTCTTTTCCTACAAAAATAAGTTCTGTATCTTTTTTTGCTTCTTTTAAAATTTCAGGGTTTGCTAGTCTATCATAAATTATTACATCAGCTTTTTGAATCGACTTTAATGCTTTTATTGTTAATAGTTCAACATCACCAGGTCCTGCACCTGTTAAATATACTTTACTCATGTCATATCTTTTTTGATGGAATTATAACTTATAAAAGTAGTATAAACATTAACACTTAGGATAAAATTTATACATATTCTAGATTTAAGCTAATTTATAATAAGCTACCTAAATTTTAAAAAATAAGTAGGATGTTATGTTAATTGATGGACATGGTAGAAAAGTTGATTATCTAAGGGTTTCTGTTACAGAACGATGTAATTTTAGATGTCAATATTGTATGCCTGAAAAACCATTTTCTTGGGTACCTAGAGAGAATTTATTATCATATGAAGATTTATTTAAATTTGTAAAAGTTTCAATAGATGAAGGTATTCGAAAAGTTAGAATCACAGGTGGAGAACCGCTTTTAAGGGAAGGGCTTGAAAATTTTGTAAAAATGATTGCTGATTATAAAAGTGATATTGATTTAGCCCTTACAACAAATGCATATTTATTACCTAAAGCTGCACAAAAACTAGCAGATGCAGGTTTAAAAAGAATAAATGTATCTTTAGATTCTTTAAATGATGAGGTTGCAGCTAAAATTGCACAAAAGGATGTTTTAAAAACTGTTTTAAAAGGTATTCAAGCAGCTTCAGATGCTGGTTTAAAGGTAAAAGTTAATTGTGTCCCTATGAAAGGGATAAATGATGGTGAACTAGTTGAAATTATGGACTTCTGTAAAGAAAAAGGTTATCCAATTAGATATATTGAATATATGGAAAACCAACATGCAAAAGACACAGCTATGGGTTTAAATTCAGAAGAGATTCAAGCAATAATAAGAGAAAAATACAATTTCAAGATGATAGAAAGGGAAGGGAGCTCTCCTTCTCAAAATTATCAATTAGAAGATGGGTATGTATTTGGTATTATTGAACCTCATAAAGATGATTTTTGTGCAACATGCAATAGAATTAGATTAACTGCAAGTGGGGTTTTAATCCCATGTTTATATTTTGAAGATGCTCAAAGTATTAAAGAAGCTATTCAATCAAATGATATAGATAAAGCAGCAGCAATTTTAAAAGATGTGTTAGCAAATAAACCTGAAAAAAATAAATGGGCAGATGAAGAAGGGAATGAAACTTCTTCAAGGGCTTTTTACGAAACAGGTGGTTGATTTGAAAGTTTGATTGGATTAAAATCCAATCTTCTTTCTATGCCCCATCTCTTTTAACGTTTTAAATTCTTCAATTTTAGGGACATTGTAAAGTTCAATAAATAAACCAATTGCATTTGACCTTAGATAGATAAAACTATCTTTTTTATCGTGATTTTCTACTAAATATTCATTGTTTGCATTTTTGATAATTTTTTTATAATCAGTGTATCTAGCTTCAATTTGAAGTCTTAAAGATAAAAACTCTTTTTTGTTTTTTGATATAAAACCATAATAATAAGACTTTCCATCTTTTTTTGTAAATTTGAAATTCTCTTTTGTTATGTCTACATTTTTCTCTTTTACTATTTTTGCAAATTTTACATCTTGTTCATGACCAATCTCATTATCAAGTAAAAATCTACATAAGTCTTCTGCTTTTTTTAAACCGAAATCATAAAAAATACCATCTGTTAAAACTATCTCTTCATCATTATTTAAAATAAAAGTTACAGTAAAGCTTGAATAAAAGTTACCTGTTAAATAGTTTATTTCTGTTTTTACTTCTTTTATCTGCTCTCTAGTTATATCTTTTTTGCTAATAAGTTTTTTATTATCAAATATTTCCCATGAAATGTTTTTTTCATCAATATGTAACTCAACACTTCTTTTTACAAAAGTAACATATATAGCAGAAGCAATTTGAAAAGCACAAAGTGCCAATGCCCCAAAAAATAAAATTGAATAAATAGCACCATTTTTTATATGCCCTTGATACATAACAAGGGCGAAGATACCAAAAGCTAAAAGCATAAAAAGTTTATAAGAAAACCCTTTATCTAAAATATATTTTTGCAAATTTAAACCTTAGTGTTAGATATATGTGCTCAAAAGTTTATCATCTTTATCATTAGGGTTTAAATTTTTTTCAAATAGTTTTACACCAGATTGTATTAAAAGTTTTTGATGGGTTGATGAAATATTATTATCGCTTTCTATTTTATCATCTCTTCTTCTACCTGTAATCTCATTTTTTCTTCTATCTTTTAGTTCTTGATTATCTCTTTTATCAATTTTAAATTCTTTTTCAAATAGATTTTTTTCCAGTAAAAAGATTAATGAATATAATTCATCTTTTGAGATTTTTGATTCATTGTTTTCATTAAATTCACTTTTCATCCAAAATAAAGTTGTGATTAGATCATGTGTTACATGGTTTATTATTCCTAGTTTTTTTGCATAATCAATTAGATTGTATTCATTAATTTTTAACCATCTTTCTTTTAATTTTGATGATTGGGAATTATATTGGTCAGATTCTATCAATATATTTTCAAGATTTTTAATTCCAAAAAATTCAATTCTTCTTTGAAGATTAACAATTACACAATCCCATAAAGTAAATAAAACAAAAGAAAACTTTTCTAATTCTATTAACTCTTTTGCTTCTTTTAATGAATAAATCTCATTTTCTTCTAAATTATAAAGGGGATTATTTGGGTTATTTAGTATATCAGGTGAATTACTCATAATCTCTCCTTTTCTTTATTTTAGATTAAATCATAGAAAATTGTATCATATTTACTTTCTTAATGCAAGGAAAGTGTGTATATTATTCAATTGATTTTATGTAGTATCGCTGATTTTCCTCTTCTAAAATGATTTTTGATTCAAAGATTTTAGACAAATTATCTGAATTTAAAATCTCTTTTTTTTCACCTTGTTTGAAAATTGTTTTATTATAAAGCATTGCAATATGGGAAATTTCAGAAAAAATCTCTTCTATATGATGAGTAACTAATATAATTGAAGCTTTTGATGAAAGTTTCCTAATTATTTGTAAAAATGAGTTTTGTGCTTTTATATCAAGACCAACAGTAGGTTCATCCAAAATAAAAGCTTTAGGTTCATGGATTAATGCACGTCCAATGATACATCGTCTTAATTGACCTGTACTCATTTGATGTACTTTTTTATCTTTTATGTGTGAAATCTCAAGGAATTCTAAAACCTCTAAAGCTTTTTTGTGTTGAGTTTTAGTAAAATCTTGATGTTTAAATACTCCAATTGAACTATAATAACCACTTAATACAACTTCATAGGCAGTTAAAAAATTTCCATGTTTTTCAAAATAGTTATGTAAATCATTTGTGATAATTCCAAGATTTTTCTTTAAATCAAAGATACTCCATCTCTCTTTACCAAAAATTAGTTTTTTAAATTTGTATTTTGTATTTGGGTATAAATCATTTGAAAGAAGTTTAATTAAAGTTGATTTCCCACTTCCATTTGAGCCTAATATTGCCCAATGTTGACCTTCTTCTATCTCTAGATTTATATTTTCTAAAACAGGATTTACTTCATAACTTACATAAATATTGTTAAAATCTATTATTTTCATTTTTAATATCCTTAAAAAAACAATTTTACTTAAAGAATGTTTAAAGTTGTTTAATATATAATTCGCGTCCACTTTAAGAAAAGTGAGATTTATATACCTATTAGGAGGTCAATCATGGCTTTAGATCAGGACGTAAAAGCAAATATTATTGCAAAATACAGAAGAGATGACAAAGACACTGGTTCAGCAGAAGTACAAATTGCTTTATTAACAGAGCAAATTAAAGTTTTAACAGAGCACTTAAAAACTAACAAAAAAGATCACTCATCAAGATTAGGTCTTTTAAAAATGGTTGGTAAAAGAAAAAGACTTTTAGCATACCTTAGAAAAACTGATTATGCAAGATTTACTACATTAGTAGCTGATTTAGGAATCAGAGCTAAATAAATTTGACATTTAGTTGTTTTGAAAAAGGTTGCAAGAATTTCCTTGCAACCTTTTTTTTTGATAAACTAATAAATTAATTTACCAAGATAAACTTCTTTAATAGTTGTTTTTGTAAAATAATTTAAAAAAAGATTAGGAACACTATGTTACTTACAAAAAAAAGTGAATATGCTCTACTTGCTTTAATATCAATTGCAAAAAGTGAAGAGCTTAAAAATGTTGATGTTTTATCCCGTGAACTTAATATTCCTAAATCTTTTCTAGCAAAAATAATGCAAAATCTTGCAAAAAATGATATTGTAGTTTCCCATAGGGGTGTAAATGGTGGATTTGTTTTAAAAAAACCATATGATGAGATTACAATTTTAGAAATTACAACTGTTGCTGAAGAAAAGATTCCTTCTGTATTTGAATGTTCTCCTTCTGTATCATCATGCCCTTCAGATATTGGAATGGTGTGTGGTTTATGGCCAGTTTTAAATAATCTTCAAACAAGAATTAATGGCTTTTTAGAGGGATTAACATTAAAGGATATTGCTTCGTGAAAATTTTTCATTTGTCTCATACAGATTTAGATGGATACTCTTGTCAACTTTTGATGAAAGAGTATTTTAATGATGGCTTTTATTTCAATGCCAATTATGGTTTAGAGGTAAAATTAAATTTAAAAAAAATTGTTCAAGATATTCAAGAATATAAAGATGATGAGATTTTATTTTTTATTACTGATTTAAATCTTACTTTTCAAGAGGCAAAAGATTTAGATAAAGAGATAAACGATTTAAATGAAAATGGTTTTAATATAAAACTTCAATTACTTGACCACCATGCAACGGGTCAAAAAAGTGCAGATGCATTTAATTGGTATTACTTAGATACGAAAAGATGTGCTACAAAAATAGTTTATGATTATCTAAATACTACATATAATGCTTTTTTAGATGAAAAGAACTCATGGATAAAACCATTAGTAGATGCAATTAATGCAATTGATATTTGGGTAGATAAAGAGGTTAAAAACTTTGAATTTGGTAAGGTTTTACTTAGAATGGTTTCTCAAGTAAGAGAGATCAATAATGTGCTTTTCCCAGATTTAAATAGGGACTTTAGAATTTACCTACTAAAAGAATCTGCAAAATATATAAATGAAGAGAATGGAAATATTAAATTAGATAATGAAATCCATTTTTTAAAGAAAAACTTTCTTATGCAAGATGGATGTGATGACACTATTGATAATCTTAGTGCAAAATATTTAGTGTCTTGTTTAGATAAATTAAAAGAGAAATTAACAGTAACATATAAAGGACATAAAGGACTTTTAACTTATACTTTAGGTTCTATCTCAATACCTGCAAATGCATTCTTAGTGGCAAATGATGATTATGATTTTTTTATTGATGTTAGTAAAAAAGGGAATGCCTCTTTTAGAGCAGACGGAAAGGTAGATGTATCTTTAATAGCACAAGCTTTAGCAAATGGAGGAGGACATCCAAATGCCTCTGGTTGTAAATTTGAAGACTTTAAAGAATCTATTGATTACAATGATATAAAAACTTACATACAAAATAAACTTGACAACTTAAAATAATCTATATTATTATTTGTGTTATATTTTCTTAATTTGACACCAAAAGTACACTCGCCTCTGATATGATTTTTAAAATTTATATAGGGGCTTTCCATGAACAAAAATAGTATAAAGTTTAAACTTTTATCTTTAGTACTAGTAAGTATCTTTTTCTCTTTTGCTATACTTGGCTTTTTTAATGCACAAGGTAATTACAATTCTCAAGATATAAATCTTAAAAGAAATAGTGTTGAATTAGCAATTCAAACTTCAAAATTCATTAATGAATACCTAGAATCAAAAGTAAAAATCTTAGAAACAATAAGTAAAAATATGCCAAAAGATAAAAACTTTAATTATGGTAATAAAACAATAGAAAAGTATTTAAAAATTGGTTCTGATTCTGGTGGATTTGAGCAATTATATATTGGTGTTGAAAAAAATGGTAATTTTTTAAACTCATTAGGAGAACAAAGAACCCCTGAAACAACAAAATATGATGCAAGAAAAAGAGGTTGGTATATTCAAGCTGTAAAAGAGGGTAAAGGTGGAGTAACTCCTCCATATATTGATTTTAGTACAAGTAAATTAGTAGTTTCTGTTTTTGCTCCAGTTTTATTAGATGGAAAAACTATTGGTGTTGTTGGTTCAGACATTTTTATTGATACAATAGTTGATACAATTTTAAAAGTAAAACTTGATGGTGGAGATTTAATTGCTTATTTAGTAGATGAAAACAATAAAATAATAATTCATAAAGATAAAAAACTACTTGACAAAAAAGATCTCTTTCTAGAACAAATCAATACTAAAGAAAAAAATTCATTTGCAGAAGTTAACTATAACAATGATGAAAAACTTATTGCCTATAGTACAATTGATACTACCAAATGGAAAATTGTTCTAAATTTAGATAAATCTTCTTATTATGAAGCAATCAATAATTCAGTTATAGAAGAGGTGTTTTTATATTTAGTATTATTAGTTGTTATTCTTGCAATAATTTTCTTTTCCTTATTGAAAATTTTAGCTCCATTAGTGAAATTACAAGATGGTTTTAAATACTTCTTTAGATACTTAAAAGGTGATGAAAATGATATTAAAAAGATTGATGTAAAAAGTAAATGCGAATTTGGTTTTATGGCCGAAAAAATAAATATTGAGATGGAGTCTATTTCTGAAGGAATAAATCAAGATAGAGAATTAATTAATAATGTAAAAGATGTAGTATCCCATATTAAAAGTGGTAAACTTGATATAAAAGTTGAAAAATCAACTTCTAATAAATCATTAAACGAATTAAAAGATATATTAAATGATATGATTGAAACTATCAATGAAAATGTAAATAGTGATATAAATCCAATATTATCGCACCTAGAAGAGTATTCTAATCTTGACTTTAGAAATACTATTCCAAATGCAAATGGTAATGTATCTAAAGGATTAAATAATCTTTGTGAGATTATTAATAAAATGTTACAAGAGAATAAAAATAATGGTGAACTTCTAGGTGAAAATGCCAAAACCTTACTTCAAAATGTAGATATTTTGAATAAATCTTCCAATGAAACAGCAGTATCTTTAGAAGAAACAGCAGCAGCTTTAGAAGAGATTACTAGTACAGTTTCTAGTAACACAAATAGAATTACCGAGATGGGAGTTCATTCAAATGAATTATCAGTTTCTATTAAAAAAGGTCAAGAATTAGCAAATTTTACAGTTACTTCTATGGATGAGATAAATGAACAAACACAAGCAATTGCTGAAGCTATTACTGTTATTGACCAAATTGCATTTCAAACAAATATTTTATCTTTAAATGCAGCAGTTGAAGCAGCAACTGCAGGGGAAGCAGGAAAAGGTTTTGCAGTTGTTGCCCAAGAGGTTAGAAATCTTGCATCAAGAAGTGCAGAAGCAGCTAAAGAGATTAAAGAGTTAGTGGAAAGTGCAACACAAAAAACTAATAATGGTAAACAAATTGCTGATGAAATGATTAAAGGATATAGTCAATTAAATGAAAATATTTTAAAAACAACAAAAGCTATCACTGAAATCTCTGATTCTTCGAAAGAACAAAAAATAAGTATAGAACAGATTAATGATGTTGTAAATAAGCTTGATCAACAAACACAAAATAATGCATCAGTGGCAAATCAAACCCATAGTGTAGCAATTCAGACATCAAATATTGCACAAGAGATATTAGATGCGGTAAATGAAAAGAAGTTTAAAGATAAATAGTTCATAATTTATAACTTTTATCTTTGTTTTTTAATTTGGTATAATAAATACCAATATATTTTTATGTATATTGTAAATATTAAAAGGAGTGAAAATGGAGTGTGAATTCCCATCAGTTAATAGTAATATTGAAGAGATTAAAGAGATTTTTGAAAATACAAAAACAATTGCAGTAATTGGTTGTTCTCCAGACCCAAGTAAAGCTAGTAATATGGTTGCAAACTATTTAAAAAATGCTGGTTTTAAAATGGTACCTGTATATCCAAAAGAGGATGAAATTTTAGGTGAAAAAGTATATAGAAGTTTAAAAGAGATACCTTTTAAAGTTGATATGGTTGATATATTTAGAAAACCTGATGTTATAGGACAAGTAGTTGATGCAGCTATTGAGCGTGGTGATGTTGATACAGTTTGGACTCAACTAGGACTTGTAAACAATGAAGCTGCAAAAAAAGCACAAGAAAAGGGTATGAAGGTTATACAAAATAAGTGTACAAAGATAGAACATAGAGCTATTTTTGGCTAGTCTCTTTTTTAGATTCTTTCTTTTTTGGTATGGTAGTGTTTGGCAATATTAGTGTTGCCACACAACCGTTCTTATCATCTGTTCTATTTTTTAAACTTACAGTAGCTTCTAAAGAATCAGCTGCATTTTTAGCTAAAAATAATCCCAATCCAGCACCACTTTCTTCTCCCATTCTTTTAAATGGGGCAAAAAGGTCTATTGATTCATCAATTCCTGGACCATCATCTGTTACTGTTATAGTTGTAGTGTTAGCTTCTTTTTCTAATCTAATTGCAATAGATTTTTCATCGGGTGTAAACTTTATAGCATTTTGAACAAAATTTTGAATTATTTGATTTAATAAAGTTGGTTGAACATAAATTTCATGGTGATTTACATTTGAAAAAAATGTAATTACTATTTTTTTCTTAGCACTAAGCATTCTGTAATCATTAGTTTTTCTTTGTAGATATTTAACTAAATCAATCTCTTCAGGTTTTTCAAATTGAGCACCTTCAGCACGACCAATATCTAAGATTGAACTAATCATTTTATTCATATCATTAATTTGTTCAACTGTTAATCTCATAGTCTCTTGATATTTTTCAGCTTCTCTTTTTTTCATAAGAGCAACTTCATTTTTTAGTTTCATAACAGCTAGGGGTGTTTTTAATTCATGGGCAACACCAATAAACAACTCTTTTTTAAATTTTATATTAGTTTCAATTCTTGTCATTAAAGAGTTTATTGAGTTTGCAAGTGGGTGAAACTCAATTGGTAAATTGTCTTTTTTTATTTGAGATAAAAAGTTTTCATCCATATTTGACAATTTATTTGTAATTTGAATAATAGGTCTTAAAAGTGTTTTTGAAACTGTAAAGGCATATAAAACTACCATTATTAAACCTCCCAAAGAGATTAATAAAAGGTTGTTAAATATTTTATTTAACATCTCAATAGAAGAATCAATATTTTTTACAATTTTTATATATTTTCTTTTTGTTACATCAAAGGGATAAAGAATCTGAATAAAATGTTTATTTCCAACTTTAAAGTATGTATATCCGCTTTGAGGAACATTTAGTAGTTCTACTATATCTACATTAATTCCATTACTAGTTATAAGGTTAAAATTATTTGTATTTACATTTGAAGTTTTACTAACTTCTAAAATCAACTGTGCATCAGCATAAAGTGAATCTTGAATCTCATCAAAGATTGTTGATTTTGTATATCCATAAAAAATAAAAGATAAAATAATGATTAGTAATGAAGTAGCAATTACAAGCTTTTGATGAAACTGCTTGTAAATGCTCTTTGGTTTTAGAATACTCATTTTTTAAAAAATATTATGCTTCTTCTTGAGTATCTGGATAACAGAATCTATAACCTCTTCTTCTAATAGTTTCAATAGTAGAGATATTTAATGGTTTATCCATTTTTTGTCTAATTTGGTTAATTGCAACTTCAATTACGTTTGGAGTTACTAATTCTGGCTCTTCCCAGATAGCATCTAATAATTGCTCTTTAGAAACAATTTGATCTCTATGTCTTGCAAGGTGAGTTAATACTTCAAAAGGTTTACCTTTTAATTCAATCTCTTCACCATTGTATTCAATTTTTTCTTCATCAGGGTTAATTGATAAATCTTCAATTTCAATAATATTAGTTCCACCGAATCTTAATCTTGCTTCAATTCTTGCAAGTAAGATATCAAAATCAAATGGTTTTTTAATATAATCATCAGCTCCTGATTTTAATGCTTCGATTTCAGAATCTTTATCATCTCTTGCAGAAAGAATAACAACTGCAGTTCTTGAGCTTCTGTTTTTTACGATTTTACATAATTCAATTCCATCACCATCTGGTAACATCCAGTCAGTTAGAACTAAATCATAATTTCTAATGTCGATAAAATATTCAGCATCTTTATAGTTTTCAGCAGCATCTACTTGGTAACCAAAATCAGTTAGTCCCTCTTGTAGTGTTCTGTTTAATGTGATTTCATCTTCAATAATTAATATTCTCATTTAGACATTCCTCTTATTAGTTTTTGTAAGCTTAAATTTAAGTTAAGTTTAAAATTGGTCGGCATTATAACACAAATTCAGTAAAATTTAAAGGTTTTCTAAGGTAAATTTTGAAATTCGTTAAAAAAATGTGCAAATTTTATATTATTTTAGCCAAAATTTACAAGAAGTGATGGAAATTTGTATTAAAATTTGCTTAAAGTTCAAATAAGCAAGTTTTAAAGAACTCTTAATTTTAACATGTTTTAATTGACTAAATATAAAGTAGTTAACTTTTTATTAAAAAAAAGAAGATAAAATATTGCCTATTAAATAAAAGAAGGAAAATAATGAGTTTATTTACAAAGAAAAGATTAATAACAAGTTTAATTGCAACACTAGCAATTTCATCAATTTCTTTAAATGCAGCAGATTATGGATCTGTAAATGGTGATAACATCACTAAAGAAGATATTGCAGCTATGTTAAGAAATCCAAACGTAAAGTTTGATGATTTACCAAAAAAGAGTAAAGATAAAATTTTAGAGCAAATAGTTGAGAAAAAACTTTTAACACAAAATGCTGTAAAAAGTGGTGTTTCATCTGATGAAGCATATAAAGTAGCCTTAGAAAAACTAAAAGAAGATTTAGCTTTAGAGATTTGGATGCAAAAAGAGTTTAAAAATGTTTCTGTTTCAGATAAAGATGCAAAAGATTTTTATAATAAAAATAAAGAAAAGTTTAAAGTACCAGCAACTCTAGAAGCTAGACATATTTTAACAAAAACAGAAAATGAAGCAAAAGCTATTATCAAAGATTTAGATAAAGCAAAAGATAAAAAAGCAACATTTGTAGAATTAGCAAAATCAAAATCAGTTGGTCCATCAGGTCCAAAAGGTGGATATTTAGGTAAATTTACAGAAAATCAAATGGTTCCAGAGTTTTCAAAAGCAGCAAAAGCTTTAAATAAAGGTAAATATTCTGCAACTCCTGTTAAAACTCAATTTGGTTATCATGTAATCTATTTAGAAGATAAAAAACCAGCTTCAGATTTAGCCTATGATAAAGTAAAAGAAAAGATTAAGCAAATGGTAGTTCAAGGTAAATTCCAAGAACATATCCAAAGTAAAGTTGATGCATTAAAAAGCAAAGCAAAAATTGTTATCAAGTAATTTAATTAAGGAGAAGAGATGGGTGTTTTAGAAGTTGTTAATGCAGGTGTATTAAGTGGTAGTGAAGCAAAAAAACTTTTTGCATATGCAAAAGAGAATAAATTTGCGATTCCTGCTGTAAATGTAGTTGGTACTGATTCAGTAAATGCAGTTATGGAAGCTGCTGCAAAAGTGAATTCACCTGTGATTATTCAATTCTCAAATGGTGGAGCGCAATTTTTTGCTGGTAAGGGATTAAAAACTGCCAATGCTGCTACAATTGGAGCAATTTCTGGAGCTATGCATGTTCATGCATTAGCAGAATCTTATGGTATTCCTGTAATTTTACATACAGACCATGCTGCAAGAAAACTTCTTCCTTGGATAGATGGTTTACTACAAGCTGGTGAAACTTTTTATGAAAAGCATGGTAAACCATTATTTACATCACATATGCTTGATTTAAGTGAAGATACACTTGAAGAAAATGTAGGAACTTGTGTTGATTTTTTTGAAAGAATGAATAAAATCGATATGATGATTGAGATTGAACTTGGTATTACTGGTGGTGAAGAGGATGGTGTTGATAACTCTGATGTTGACAATGCACTACTTTATACACAACCTGAAGAGGTATGTTATGCTTATGAGGAGTTAAGTAAGGTTGGACCAAACTTTACAATTGCTGCATCATTTGGAAATGTACATGGGGTTTATAAACCAGGTAATGTTGTTTTATCTCCAAAAATCTTAGATAATTCACAAAAATTCATTGAAGAAAAACACTCAACTGTTGCACAACCAGTTGATTTTGTATTCCATGGTGGATCTGGTTCGGCACTTGAAGAGATTAGAGAAGCTATTGATTATGGTGTAATTAAAATGAATATTGACACAGATACTCAATGGGCAACTTGGGATGGTGTAAGAGAATATGTTGCTAAAAATCATGATTATTTACAAGGTCAAATTGGTAACCCTGAGGGTGAAGATAAACCAAATAAATCTTATTATGACCCAAGAAAATGGTTAAGAGCTGGACAAGAGTCTATGATTGCAAGACTTGAAGTTGCATTCTCTGACCTTTGTGCACTAAATAAAAACTAAGAATTTATAAAAGCGTGAATCTCACGCTTTTATTTCTCTTTACAATAAAATTATTGTAGCTAATCCTAAAAAAGAAAAAAATCCAACCACATCAGTTACAGTTGTTAAAATTACTGTTGAACCAATTGCTGGGTCAACATCAAATTTTTCTAAAACAATAGGAATTACTGCTCCAAAAAATCCAGCACTTAAAAGATTTATTACCATTGATAAAGCAATTACAACACCTAAAAGTGGCATGCTAAACCAAATAAAAGCAATTATTCCTATAACAACTGCAAATAATAAACCATTAACAAGGGATATTAAAACTTCTTTTTTTATTGTTTTTTTTGCATCTGTATATGATATCTCACCAAGTGCCATTTGTCTAACTGTTACAGTTAGAGTTTGAGTACCTGCATTCCCACCCATAGAAGCAACTATAGGCATAAGAACGGCTAGGGCAACTAAAGATTGTATTGTTGAATCGAAAATACCTATAACAAGAGAAGCTAAGATTGCAGTTATTAGATTTATTCCTAACCAAAATGCTCTATTTTTTCCAATGATTACAATATCTTCTTCATGTTCAGCTTCGTCATTAACCCCAGCTAGTGAGTAGATTTGCTTTGTATTTTGTTCTTGAATAATATCATGAATATCATCGTGTGTAATTCTACCTACAAGTTTTTCATTTTCATCAATAACTGCTAAGGCACTTAAATTATAGTTTGTAAAAGTTTCAACAACATCAGAGATATCATCATTATCTTTACAAGAATAGTTTTTAATTTTTTCCTTTGGAATATCATCAAAACTTTGTGAGTGTTCAAATAAAATAAGTTCTTCTAAGCCAATTGTTCCAATAAATTTATCATCTTTATCAATTAAATAGGCATGGAAAATATTGTCTAATTCATCTATCTCTTTTAATTGTTTTAATCTTTTTAATGCAAGTCCAATATTTTCATCTAACTTTGCACTAAATAGCTCACTTTGCATATGGGAACCAGCAACATTCTCTTCATATGAATTTAGTTTTTCAATTACTTCTTTATCTTCATCATCTAGTTTAGAAAGAATAGTTTCTGCAGCATCTTCATGGTCTTGAGCAATATTGTAAATAAGCATAGATGCATCATCACTATCCATTTTTGAAACAATATTTGCAATTTTCTTTTCACTAATTACTTCAGAAATCTCTTCTTGAACATAATTTGGCATTTCACAAAGTGTTTCAGCCAAAAGTTCACTTGGCATCTTTTTACAAATTGATTTATACTCTTCTTCATCAAGCTCTCTTAATTTTTCAAGCTCTTTGGCAATATCAAAAGGGTGAGGTGTCTCAATCTCATCTTTATAAGCAGAGATAATCTCTAAAAGATGGGATACTAACTCTTCAATACTCAAGTTTGTATCATTCACTTTTTTCTCCTTTTTCATTTGTAATTAGAGCAAGATTATTAAGACTATATTTTTGTAAAAGGTCTAAAATAGTAACAACCCTATCATAGGTTACATTTTTATCAATTCTAACAATAACAGCTTTTTTCTTATCTTTTATTACTTTTAAACTCTCTTCTAAAGATATTAAATTTACTTCAACACCTCTAATTGCTATTTTTTCAGAACTTAATTCTATAAATACTTGGTCCTCTTTTATTTGTGTTTCTTTTGCATTAGCTTCAGGTAAATCAAGCATCAAAGCTAATTGTTCTTTTTTAAAAACAGAAGTTACAATAAAAAATATCAGCAGAATAAAAACAACATCAATAACAGGTGTTAAATCAATTCCTAAGTGTTCTCTTCTTTTCATTTAATCTATTAACTCTTTTTTTGCTTTTAACTCAATTGTGTCAATCATTGAAATAAAATGATTATAAGCTATATGGTGTGGGATTGCTACAATTAGACCAGCAATTGTTGTTATAAGTGCAATTGAAATTCCCCCTGAAAAAACTGTAGGGTCACCTAAACCTTTTTGTGTTATCTCTTCAAAGGCTTTATATACTCCAAAAACAGTTCCCAAAAGTCCCAATAATGGTGCAACAGAAGCAATATTTTTAATATATGTTAAGCCAGTTTCTAATTTTTTTACTTCATACTCAATCTCAATATTTATATTGTGTTTGTTTTGTTCATTGAGTTTATCTTTTATTTTTTTTACCATTGCATTTTTTCTTGGAATTGTTAAAAACTTCCAAATAATTATAGTAAAACCAATAATATTTAAAAAGATTAAAATATAAACTATTAAACCACCTTTATCAATATATTCCATTAAATTTAAATCCATAATACCTCATTATAAAATTTTTGTTTATTTTAGTATAATAATTTTAATGAATTATAAAAACTCTCCCATAACAAAAACAAAATTTAGAAATAGAACTATATATATCAAAAGAGACGATCTTTTAGATGAAAAATTTTCTGGAAATAAAGCTAGAAAATTTTACTATTTTTTAGAAAATGATTTTCCAAATATTAAAAAAATAGTAAGTTTTGGTTCTGCTCAAGCTAATTCTTTATACTCTTTATCTGTTTTAGCCAAATTAAAAAATTTAAAACTTGATTTTTATGTAAATCATATAAGCTCATACTTAAAAGAAAACCCTTGTGGAAATTATAAGGCAAGTTTGGAAAATGGGGCAAATATCATTGAAAAAAATGATGAAAATATTCAAGAATATATTGAAAAAAATTTATTAAATGAAGAGACTTTATTTATAGAAGAGGGTGGTAGAGTTCAAGAAGCCCAATATGGAATTAAAATCTTAGCCGATGAAATTAACTCTTGGGCAAAGGAAAACTCTATAAAAGATTTAAAAATATTTTTACCAAGTGGCACAGGTACAACGGCACTTTTTTTACAAAAAAACTTATCTTTTGAAGTTTTAACTGTACCTTGTGTGGGTGGGGAAGAGTATTTAAAAAATCAGTTTTTTCATTTGGAAAAAAATGAAAACTATCATCCAAATATAATAAGGCTTGGTAAAAAGTACCATTTTGGGAAACTTTATAAGGAGTTTTTTGAAATTTATGAAGAAGTTTTAAGAGATACAAATATTGAATTTGATCTATTATATGATCCTTTAGGTTTTATTTCAATGTGTTCTTCTAAATATTTTAATGAGGATACAACACTTTTATATATACATCAAGGTGGAATTTTAGGAAATAAGACAATGATAGATAGATATCTAAGGAAGTTTAAAAATAAAATTGACTTAAATAATTGATTTAGATATTATATTGTATTAACATTGTTAAGGTAAAAATTTGAACTTTATAAGATTAATAATCTTTTCTTTACTTATTACTAGTGAACTTTTCTCCTCTCAAAACTTAGAAAAAGTAACTTTACAATTAAATTGGAAATATCAATTTGAATTTGCGGGTTTTATTGCAGCAAAAGAAAAAGGTTTTTATAAAGATTTGGGTTTAGATGTTCAAATAAATGAATTTGTTGGAGATATAAATGTAATAGATGAAGTTAAAAATGATAGAGCTACTTTTGGGCTTTATGATACTTCATATTTAAATCTTTACGATGAAAAAAAACCAATTGTATTAGTTGCCAATTATTTTAAAAAATCTGCTTTAGTTTTTGTTACAAAACAAGATATTATAGTCCCTGAAGATTTAAAGGGTAAAAAAGTAATGTATTTAAAAAATGAATTAAAAGATTCATTACTTGGGGAACTTTTAAAAAAACATAAAATAAAACAAAGCGATTTTATTTCAGTTGACCATGATTTTACGGGAGAAAAATTTATAAATGGTGAGGTTGATGCTTTTTCTGCATTTGTTTCAAATGAACTTTACCATGTAAAAAAATCACAAATACCATATCGAATTATAGACCCAGAAAATTATGGAATTATTGGTGGTGGTTTAAATCTATTTACTTCATATTCTAACGCAAAAAAAAATCCTTTGATGGTACAAAAGTTTTTAGAAGCCACAAACAAAGGGTGGAATTATGCATTTGATAATAAAGAAGAGATATCTGATATTATTATTGAAAAATATTCAAAAATAAAATCAAAGGATGCCTTATTATTTGAAGCAAAAGAGACTGAAAAATTAATGATGACTGCTATTTATAAAGTTGGTGAAATTATTGAGAATGTTGTTAATCAAGATATTTTAAGATCCCATTCTAATATTCCCCTTGATAAACTTCTTTTTAATAAAATATTTACATATAGTAATATAGATTTTTCAGAAAAAGAAAAAGAGTATATAAAAAAGAAAAAAGAGATTAAAGTATGTATTGATCCAAATTGGATGCCCTATGAAATGTTTAATGAAGAGGGAAAACATATTGGTATGACAGCTGATTTTCTTAAATTAATTTCTGAAAAAACTAATTTAGAAATAAACGTAATCCCTACAAAAACATGGTCTGATTCTTTAAATCTTGCAAAACAAAGAAAATGCGATATCCTTTCCCTTGCCCAAGAAACACCTTCAAGATTAAAATATTTAAAATTTACAAGCTCTTATATTAATTTTCCTGTGGTAATAGCAACTTCCACTGAGAAATTCTTTTTACCAAATCCTGAAGATATTATTGAAAAAGAAAAAGTAGGTATTGTAAAAGGGTATTCTATGGGAGAATATTTAAAAAATAAATACCCTAATAATAAAATTGTTGATGTTAATAATATAAAACAAGGACTTGAAAAAGTTCGATCTGGCGAATTGTATGGTTTTGTAGATTCTTTACCAACAATTGCATATGTACTTCAACATGAATTTATTGATACTTTAAAGATTACTGGTAAATTTGATAGAAAATTTGATTTAGGAATTGCAGTTAGAAATGATGATGAATTATTATATGAAATAATTCAAAAGGCTATTGAGAGTATTCCCCATTCAACAATGCAGGAGATTTTTAATAGATATATCTCTGTAAAGGTTGAATCCTCAGACAATTTTAAATACTTATTTGAGATTTTAGGGATATTTCTTATTATAATAATAATTGCATATTTTAGAAACAGACAATTAAAAAAATACAATAATATTTTAAGTAAAACTCAAAAAAAATTAGAAACCTCCCTAGAAAGTTTTGAAATACTTTTAGACTCAGTAAATGAAGGAGTTTTTGTATTTGATGAAAATGGAAAATGTTTACAGTCAAATAAAATTGCGGCAGAGCTTTTTGGTTTTGAAAATAAAGATCAAGTAATAGGTCAGCACATAAAAGATTTTGTTAGTCCTAAATCATATGATTTAGTGGCTAAAAATATAAAAACAGACCAAGAAGATGCCTATGAAATTATTGTACAAAAAAAAGATGGGGAAGAGTTTCATGTACTTGCAAAAGGTAAAGATGCTATATTAGATTCAAAAAGAGTTAGAATTTCATCTGTTATTGATTTAACTGAGTTAAAACAAAAAGATAAACTTTTATCACAACAATCAAAAATGGCAGCTATGGGTGAGATGATTGAAAATATTGCTCATCAGTGGAGACAACCTTTAAGTTTAGTTTCTAGTATAGCAACAGGAATTATTGTAAAAAAAGAGTTAGGTGTAACAGATTTTGATGATGAAAAGAAAGATTTGGAAAAAATTAATAATACAGCACAACACCTCTCTCAAACTATTGAAGACTTTAGAAACTTTTTTAAAACTGATAAAGAGAAAAAAGAGTTTTCAGTTTTAAAATCTATAGAAAAGAATCTTATGCTAATTGAGGGGATATTAAAAAGCAATAATATTCAAATGATATTTGAGCAAAAAGATGATTGTAAAATCAAAAGTTATGAAAATGAATTTACTCAAGCCTTATTAAATATTTTTTATAACTCAAAGGATGCTTTAAAAGATAAAACTCAAGAAGAAAAACTAATTTTTGTAAATGTAAAATCAGATAAAGAAAATATTATTGTGACAGTTTTAGATAATGGTGGAGGGATAAAAAATAGTATAATAGAAAAAATATTTGATCCATATTTTACAACTAAACACCAAGCACAAGGGACTGGAATAGGTCTTTATATGACTCACCAAATTATTGAAAAACATATGGGTGGAAAAATTATTGTAGAAAATGAAAAGTTTGAATATAATAATATCAAATATAAAGGTGCAAAGTTTAGTATTTATCTACCTTTAAAATAACAATATTAATTTAATAATCTACTATATTAACACTTCAAAATAAATTACCTTGTTGATTTAGGTCATTTATACTTTTACTTTAATTTAGATATAATCTTACGATTTAATCATTTACAGGAAATTTCATTGGAAAGAAAAAACAATATAATACTAATTGGATTTATGGGAGTTGGAAAGGGAACAACTGCTAGAGCATTAGTTAAAGCCTCAGACTATTTTGCTATCGATACAGACGACTTAATTGAGAGTATCGAAAAAAGAACCATAAAAAAGATTTTCAAAAAAGAGGGTGAAGCTTATTTTAGAAACCTTGAAAAAAAATGTGCTTTGTGGCTTGAAAAAAATGTTGATAATACAATTATCTCAACAGGTGGAGGTTTCTTTAGACAAGAAAATATCCACAATATTGGGAAAGTAATCTATCTTGAATCAAGTTTTGAAGGGATTTTAAGAAGAATCAATAAATCACCAAATGCAAAAGCAAAACTTAGAAAAAGACCACTTTTAAAAGATTTAAAAGAGGGTAAAAAGCTTTACGAGCAAAGAGTAGAAGATTATAAAAAAGTTGCCGATGTAATTGTAAATGTGGAAGATAAAGATATTGAAGATATCGTAAAAGATATATTAGGAAAGATATAATGAAGATTATTAATACAAATGATGCAAATTTCAAAAGTGAATTTGAAAATATTTTAAGTAGAGCAAAAACAGATATTAAACATGTTTCTGCAATTGTTACAGATATAATTGATGAGATTGTTGACGAGGGAAACAAAGCAGTTAAGGCTCATATTGAAAAATTCGATAAATGGGAAGTTCAATCAGATGAAGATTTAATGATTTCTCAAGAAGATATGAAAAAAGCCTATGAAAATATTAATGATGATTTAAAAAAAGCTTTACATATTGCATACGATAGAATTAAGTCTTACCATGAAAAACAACTACCAAAATCATGGATTGATTTTGAAAAAAATGGGACAGTTTTAGGACAAAAGGTAACTCCTGTTGATAAAGCTGGATTATATATTCCTGGTGGAAAAGCAGCATACCCTAGTTCACTTTTAATGAATGCAATTCCAGCTATTGTAGCAGGAGTTGAGGAGATTGTTGTTTGTACACCAACTCCAAATAATGAGATAAATGAATTAGTTCTTGCAGCATGTCATATTTGTAATGTAAGTAAGGCATTTAAAGTTGGAGGAGCAAGTGCAATTGCTGCAATGGCATACGGAACTGAGACTATTCCAAAGGTTGATGTAATAACAGGTCCTGGAAATATTTTTGTAGCAACTGCTAAAAAATTAGTATTTGGTGAAGTGAACATAGATATGATTGCAGGACCTTCTGAAATTGGTATTTTAAGTGATGAAACTGCTAAGCCAAAATATTTAGCAATTGACCTTTTATCACAAGCAGAACATGATGAGATGGCAAGTTCAATTATGATTACAACTTCAAGTGATGTTGCATCTAAAACTTCTGATGAGGTTGAAGCTTATTTAAAAACTTTAAGTAGAGAAGAGATTGCTAGAAAATCTATTGAAGAAAGAGGTGCTATTATTGTTGCATCTTCTATGGATGAAGCAATTGAACTTATGAATGAAATTGCTCCAGAGCACTTAGAGGTTATGACAACAAATGCCTTTGAATTATTACCAAAAATAAAACATGCAGGTGCAATTTTCTTAGGTGAAAATACACCTGAACCAATTGGTGATTATATAGCAGGACCAAATCATACTCTTCCTACAGGAAGTACAGCTAAGTTTTATAGCCCATTAAATGTTGAAAACTTTATGAAAAAAAGTTCAATTATCAACTTCTCTAAACAAGCAATTGACGAGTTAGGTGAAGCTTGTGCTATTTTAGCAGATACAGAGGGTCTTACTGCCCACGCTGAATCAGTTAGAGTTAGATTAAGAGAAGGCAAATAATTTATGTCTAAGGATTGGTTTTTAGAAGATGAAGATGATATCTTCGTAGGGAGTCCTAAATCAAAATATTTTGATGTTGCAAGAACTGCAAATAGTGAAATTGTAGAAGAAGAGTTTGATAAACTCCTTGAAAAAGTTGCAGTAATGGAGCTTCTTTTATCAAAAGATAAAGATTTAGACTTTGATATTAATGATGTGG
This sequence comes from Arcobacter arenosus, assembly GCF_005771535.1. Classification (NCBI taxonomy): domain Bacteria; kingdom Pseudomonadati; phylum Campylobacterota; class Epsilonproteobacteria; order Campylobacterales; family Arcobacteraceae; genus Arcobacter; species Arcobacter arenosus. The sequence goes on along the minus strand of NZ_VANU01000001.1, from coordinate 703,111 downwards.
TAAAACAGTATGTTATACAAAACCTTGATGAAGTTGAAGAGATGAAAAAAGGTCTTTATGTAGAGCTTACTGGAGATATAATTTGTAGATTAGATTCATAAGGTAAAGAGTGGAAGAGTTAGTAAAAGTTAAAGAGCAAATAAAAAAATTTGTAATTGAGTGTAATGATGAAAAAAGTTTAGAGCTTTTAGATTTACTTGCAACTGGAAAAATGTTAAGAAGTAAATTAGTATTAAAGATTGCAGGAGTAACTGAAGAATCAATTAAACTTTGTGCAATTATTGAAATGATTCATGCTGCATCACTTCTTCATGATGATGTAATTGATGAAGCTGATACAAGAAGAGGGAAACCTTCAATAAATGCATTATTTGATAATAAAACTTCAATTATGTTTGGAGATGTTCTATACTCTAAAGCATTTACTGAATTGAGTCAAATGGATAGAGAAGTTGCATATTGTGTTTCAAATGCAGTAACTCTACTTAGTATTGGTGAGATGTTAGATGTAAATTTAACTGAAAACTTTAATACTTCATATGACAAATATATTGATATGATTTACAAAAAAACAGCTTCATTAATAGAAGCATCTGCTAAATCTGCTGCTATACTAGCAAATTTAGATAAAGAAAAATATGCCTTATATGGAAAAAATCTTGGTATTGCCTTTCAAATGGTTGATGATATTTTAGATATCACACAAGATAGCCAAACTTTAGGAAAACCTGCAATGCTTGATTTTGTTGAGGGTAAAGTTACAATCCCTTATCTTTTATTACATGAAAGAATTGAAGATAAACAAAAATTGGAGTCTTTATATAAAAAAGAGTTAAGTTCTGAAGAATCATCATGGATAAAAGAGCAAATGATTAGTACAAAAGCTTTAGAAGACTCAATTAATCAAGCAAAAGAGCTTGGACTTGAAGCAATAGAAGCAGTTAAAGCTGAAAAAAATGAATCACTAGTTCAAATTATGAGTGCAATGATAAATAGAGAATTTTAATTAGATATGCGAAGAGAGAGTTGAAATTATGAGTTATTTAAGTATTAGTTTTTCACACAAGAATACAGATATTCAAACAAGGGAAAAATTAGCATTTCCTAATGAAGAAAATAAAGATAGATTCTTAAAACAAATTTTGGAAGACCAACATTTAAAAGAAGCAATTTTATTATCTACCTGTAATAGGGTAGAGATTATATCAAGGGCATCAAATCCTGATGTTGCTTCTAAGAATATTATAAATAAGTTATCAAAATATTCAAATATTGAATTTGATGATTTGTATGAGAGAGCAGATATTTCTGTAAATGATAGTGCAATACACCATATATTCTCTGTTGCATCGGCTCTTGATTCATTGGTAATTGGTGAAACTCAAATTGTAGGTCAGTTAAAAGATGCCTTTAGATTTTCTTTATCAAAGGAGTATTGTGACCAAGAATTAAGTAGAGCATTACATTATTCTTTTAAATGTGCAGCCGCAGTTAGAAATGCAACATCTTTAGGTACAGGTTCTGTTTCAGTTGCTTCAACAGCAGTTGCAAAAGCTAAAGAGATTATTAAAGATACTGCTGGTGTAAAAGCTCTTGTTATTGGAGCAGGGGAGATGAGTGAATTAACTATTAAACATCTTCTTTCATCTGGTTTTGATGTTGTTTTAACATCAAGAGATAGAAAAAAAGCACAAATATTAGCTGATACTTTTGAAGATTATATCCAAGTTGAGGATTATGTAAATCTGCCTGAGTTATTAAATGAAATACCTGTAATGATTACCGCAACTTCAGCTCCATATCCAATTATCACACAAGATATTACTAAAAACTGTTCTTTTGAAAGATTTTGGTTTGATATAGCAGTTCCTAGGGATATAGAGGAGATTGATTCTCCCAATTTGATGATTTATTCTGTTGATGATTTACAAGAAATAGTAAATGAAAATATGAGTTTAAGAGCAGAGCAAGCAAAAACAGCATATCAAATTGTAAATAAAATGTCTTTAGAATTTTTTGATTGGTTAAAGTCACTTGAAGTTGACCCCGTTATCAAAAATATGTACACAAGAGGTGATGCTATAATTGATAAAAAAATCAAAAATGCCTTGAAAAAAGGTTTCATAGATAAAGAGAGTGAAGAAAATATTAGAAAACTTTGTCAAACAGTTTTAACTGAATATCTTCATCAACCTCAAAAAAAGATAAAAAGTATTTCAAAAGATAATCAATGTGACATAGTTGTAAGTACAGTTCAATCTGTATTTGGGATGGATTCTGAAACAAGTTTTTTATCTCACAATTGTAATAAAATAAATGAATAGGATTTAAATATATGAAATTTTCAAAAATGTTTATACCAACAACAAAAGAGACTCCAAATGATGCAACTTTGCCATCACACCAATTTTTAGTAAGAGGTGGCTTTATTTCTCAAACGGGTGCTGGTATTTATGATTATATGCCATTGGGAAAAATTGTTCTTGATAAAATTAGAGCTATTGTAAAAGAAGAGATGGATAAATCTGGTGCAAATGAAGTTCAATTTGGTTTTGTAACGCCACTTTCATTATGGCAAGAATCAGGACGAGCTACAACAATGGGAAATGAGCTTCTAAGATTTAAAGATAGAAAAAATGGTGATTATGTTCTATCTCCTACAAATGAAGAAGCTGTAGTAAATATGGTAAAAAATAGAATCACTTCTTATAAAGATTTACCAATTAACCTTTATCAAATCTATACAAAATTTAGAGATGAAGCAAGACCTAGATTTGGACTTATGAGAGGTAGAGAGTTTCTTATGAAAGATGCTTATTCTTTCCATGATTCAAAAGAAGATTTAATAAGAGAATTTAATCTAATGGAAGAAACATATAAAAATGTTTACAATAGATTAGGACTAGAATTTAGAGTTGTTGAAGCTGATAGTGGGGCTATTGGTGGTAGTGGATCTAAAGAGTTTCATGTTTTAGCAAATTCTGGTGAAGATACAATTGTTGTATGTGATTCATGTGATTATGGTGCAAATATTGAGGCAGCAACTAGAAAAGCAAATAAAAAAGAGAAACTAGAAACAATCTCTCAAGAAAAAGTTGAAACTCCAAATTGTAAGACAATAGAAGAGGTAAGTAACTTTTTAAATGCAGATGCTTATTATTCAATGAAAGCAGTAATTAAAAAAGCGATTTTTGAAGAAAGTTCAGAAGTAGTAGTTTTCTTTGTAAGGGGAACAGATGAACTTGAAGAGACAAAAGCTTGCAATGCTGTTGATGCATTAGAATTAGAAGATGCAAGTGAAGAAGATGTTTCTAAAGCTGGACTTTGTGCTGGATATTGTGGAATTGTAAATTTACCTGAAAATATTAAAGTATTTGTTGATAATGAACTAGCAGAAGATAATAATTTAGTTTGTGGTGCAAATGAAGAAAACTACCATTTTAAAGGTGTAGATTTAACATCAATGGAAAATATTGTATATAAAGATTTAGTTGCAGTACAAGAGGGAGATTTATGTTCTTGTTGTGGTGGGAAACTTTCTTATACAAAAGGGATTGAAGCTGGGCATATTTTCCAATTGGGAACTAAATACTCTGAAGCTATGGATGCTAAATTTTTAGATTCAAATGGTAAAGCACAGCCTTTTGAAATGGGATGTTATGGAATTGGAGTTTCAAGACTTGTTGCAGCTGTAATTGAACAAAATCACGATGAAAAAGGGTGTATTTGGACAAAAGCTACTGCTCCATATTTAGTTGATGTTATTGTTTCAAATGCTAAAAAAGATGATGAACTTGAAGCTGGAATGAAAATCTATGAAGCCTTAAAAGATGCAGGAATTGATACAATTATTGATGATAGAACTAAAGAAAGATTTGGTTTTAAAATGGGAGACTTTGAGCTTCTTGGATTCCCTTATGCCGTTGTAATTGGTAAGAAACTAAAAGATGGTATTGTTGAAATTGTTGATAGACGAACATTAGAAAAAGAAGATGTTAGTCTTGATGAAGTTGTATCAAAAATAGAAGAAAAACTTAAATAACTTATTATAGTTTTTAGCTATAATTAATAAAATTATTAGGAGTACATATGAATAGTGTTGAAACTGTTTCAGATATGATTGGTGTTTATGCTTTAAATGTTGCAATGGCAATAGTTATATTTGTTATTGGTAAATGGGTAGCAAGAAAAGTTGCAGATATTGCTTTTAAATTAATGATGAAAAATAGTAAGATTGATGAAACTCTTGCTAAATTTTTAGATGATATTATTTATTACATTTTAGTTGTAATGGTTGTTTTAACTGCTTTAAAACAATTAGGTGTTGATACTACATCATTCTTTGCAATCTTAGGTGCAGCTGGTTTAGCTATTGGTTTAGCATTAAAAGATTCTTTAGGGAATTTTGCATCAGGTGTAATGATTATTTTATTTAGACCATTTAAAGTTGGAGATTTTATTAATGCAGCAGGTGTTAGTGGAACAGTTGAAGAGGTAACAATTTTCAATACAATTTTAAAAACTGGAGATAATCAAAAACTAATCGTACCTAATGGATCAATAACAGGTGGAACAATTACAAATGTAAATGCTAAGCCAGAAAGAAGAGTTGATTTAGTTGTTGGTATTGGTTATGACGATGATATTAAAAAAGCAAAAGAAGTTTTAACTGCTATTATTGAAGCTGATGAAAGAGTTTTAAAAGATAAAGGTATTACAGTTGCAGTTTCTGAATTAGCTGATTCTTCTGTAAATTTTGTTGTTAGAGCTTGGGTTAATACTCCTGATTATTGGGCAGTTAAGTTTGATTTAACAGAAAATATCAAATTAACATTTGATAAAGAGGGAATTTCAATTCCTTATCCTCAACAAGATGTTCACCACTACAACAACGATTAATCTACCCGTTGTTTTAGAAAATATTTTAGATGACCTACTTAAAATTGGAGTAATTCCAGTTTTAGTAGGTGGTTGTATAAGAGACTATTTTTTTAAAATCCCAAATAAAGATTATGATATTGAATTATTTGGATTAAACTGCTTAGATACTATAGAAAAAACACTACAAAAATTTGGAGATGTTAAACTTGTAGGAAAATCATTTGGTGTTCTACTTCTAAAAACAAAAGATTATGAATTTGATTTTGCCCTTCCTCGAACTGAAAAGAAAGTAGGTAATTCCCATACTTCATTTGAGATTATAAGTAATGGAAATTTAAGTTTTGAAAAAGCAGCACTTAGAAGAGATTTTACTATAAATGCTATTGGATATGATTACAAAGAAAAAAAGTTTTTAGACCCTTTTAATGGATTAGAAGATATAAAAACTAAAACTTTAAAACATATTAATGATAAAACATTTTTAGAAGATAGTTTACGGGTTTATAGAGCTGTTCAGTTTGTTTCAAGATTTGATTTAAATATTGATGATAAAACTAAAAAGTTGTGTAAGCAAATAGTTGACAATGATGAGTGTAAATATCTTCCAAAAGAAAGAGTTTATGAAGAGTTTAAAAAACTATTTTTAAAATCACCTAAACCATCAATTGGCTTTGAAGTTTTAAAAGAGTTTGGTTTATTAAAGTATTTCCCAGAGTTAAAAAATTTAGTTGATTGTATTCAAGATAAAGAGTATCATCCAGAAGGTGATGTATGGGTTCATACTCTAATGACAATAGATGAATTATCGATGATAATAAAAGAACAAGATATAAAAGATGAATATAGAAAACTATATCTTTTTTATGGAATACTTTGTCATGATTTTGGAAAACCATTTTGTACCAAAGAGATAAATGGAAGAATAACTTCTCACAAACATGAATCTTTAGGTATTGAACCTACCGTATCATTTTTATCTCGTTTAACTGATGAAAAAAAATTTATTGATAAAGTTATTCCACTAGTAAAAAATCATCTAGCACCATTTCAACTTTATAAAGCTGAATCAAGTATAAATGCAGTAAAAAGATTGTCTTTAAAATGTAATATTGAAGATTTATGTATGGTATGTCTTGCCGATTGTAAGGGAAGAACAATCCCAGATAAAGAAAAATGTGATAAAGCAGTTATATGGGTTTTAGAGAAAGCTAGGGAGTTGAATATTTCACAAACTGCTTTAGAACCTTTAGTTAAAGGAAGAGATTTAATTGAACTTGGTATGAAGCCATCAAAAGAATTTAAAGAGATTCTAGAATTTGCACTAAATCTTCAAATAGATAAAAATTTAGAAAAAGAAGAGATTTTAAAAAGAATTAAATCAAAATTTCTTTAAGGTAATTTTTACATTTATTTAATTATCTTATCACAAAAAAATGAGGGAAAATGTATGTTTAAAATAATTATATTTTTAGGTATTAGCATGAATCTTCTTTTTGCTTCAATAGAAAGTGAAGTAGAAAAAGAGAGATTTATAAAAGAAAATGGTGTTTTAATTGATAGCTTTATGGGTTTAGTGTGGGAAGATAATAAAAAAATTAATAAAATGACTTGGGATGATTCAGTAAAATATTGTAATGATTTAAAACTGCATGGAAAAAATAATTGGCGTTTACCAAAATCTTTAGAAGTTTTTCATTTATATAATATAAAAAATGAATTTTATGGGCCTTCTGGAATTTCTGATAGCTACTGGCTTCATCAAAATGGTGATGAAGATAGAAACAACCTTAGATCTAAATACTACTTCGATACATATAATAAAAAAGTTAAGATTTCACTTAATAGACCGAAATATACTTACTACAATGTAAGATGTGTAAGTGGTCCTAGTTATGCTTCAAAAGATGAAATTAAAAAAGTAATTGATAAAAATAGAAAAGAGGCAATAAATAAAAAACTTAATGATTATTATACCATGCTTCAAAAAGAAGATTCAATAAAAGAGTATAGAAGTTTTTTAAGGAAATATCCAAATACAAGTATAAATCAAAAAATAGAAAAGAGACTTAAAGAACTATATTCAAATGAAATAAAAAAACTTAAAAAAGAAAATACGATAATAGCTTATGAAATTTTTTTAAAAAATAATCCTAATTCATCTATAGAAGATGATATTACAAAAGAGATTTATAAACTTGTAAAAGAAGAAGATAATATTGCAGGATATGAATGGTATGTAAATAAATATTCAAAATCATCAAATGCAAAACAAGCCATAGAACAAATACATAAACTAGCTTTTGAAGAAGCTAAAGATATTGATACAATATCTTCTTATAATACCTTTGTATTTAATTATCCTTTGGCCAAAGAAGTTAAACAAGCAAATAAAAAAGCAAATGAATTAGAAAGAGAAGAATACACAAGTTTAGGACTTTTGAGCTTTATAGGAACTAATGAAAAATTAGATAGAAAAGCAAGAGCTTTACTAATTAAAGCAAAACAGATAGAAAGATATCCCCTTGATAATAATCTTAATGGTTCTTCTTCAATGGGTTATAAGATAGTAGCAAATAGAATGTATGAACTTTTACAAAAAGAGTTTATTGAAAGTGAAGCTACTTTAAGACACCTTGAGTCACAAGAATTTAAAGATTTTGTAAAAGACTTTAGATATGTTATGAAAAACATACAAAGAACACTTAATCAAACAAATAGCTATATTAAAGAAGTAGTTAGTATTTCTAAGAGAGGTTTTGAAGATGCAAAAGCTGATAGAGAAATGGCAGCTTATTATACAAAACAACATAGAGACTGGGAAAAGTTTATGCATTTTAGGGATAAAGGGTATAACTGATTTCCAAAAGAATAAAGATTATTCTTTATTCTTAAGGTTTTACTATATAATTCTCACTTCCATTTATTTGATGGTAAATTATTACATTGTACTTTTTTGCGTAATATTTAAGTAAAAGTTTTTGTAATGTTGGCTCAATTGACGGTGTAAACCAAGCATTATTTGAAATAGCAATCATATATTTCGTATCTCCAAGATTTTCAAAAATCTTATCACTTGTTGCTTCATAACATATTGCATTTCTAAATTTTTCACCTTTTATTAAAAAATCTGTTGGTTTATCAGCTTTTTTATAATCTTTTGCACCATTATAAAAAATCTCATTTATGATATCAACTAAAAATTGTGGAAAAGGTATCTCTTCTCCAAAAGGAACAAGAACATATTTTTTTGCAATCTCTACTTTACCCTTTGAAAAAAAGTATGTGGCATTATAAAAGTTATCATCTTCATAAAATAAACTACCTGCAATAATATTGATTTTAAGAGATTTTTCTAACAATTTTTCCATTAGAAAAGTATCATGATTTAATAATATTGGAAAAACTGTTTCAGGTAAAATTACCAATTCATTTTCTTCTTTTATAGAATTATCTATAATCTTTAGATTTTGTTCTACAATATTTGAGAGATTATGTTTTAACCATTTTTTATCTTGTGAAACTTGATATTTTGGCATATCGATTTTAATATTAGCTTGTTTAATCTCAGAATTACTATTTGAATTTAAAACTACAAATATCAAAGGGAAAACTGCCAAAAACTTGTATCTTTTTAGTTTATTAAACATTACTAAAGACGCAAGAATTACAGCAAAATATTCCTTTTCAATACTAAAATAAGTATCAATAAACACTAGTTCTGGAATAAACCAATTAAAACCTAAGGGATGAATATATGAAAGAGAGAATATTAATAATGCACGTAGAAAAATATTATCAATAAAATTTATTATGTAAAAAATAACAGCAAACCCTAGTCCAAAAAGAATTACAACAATAGGAGCGAAAAAAGTAAGCTCATAATATTGTAAAGAGATACTTACCCAATAGAACCAAAAAATACCTATAAAAAAACCAATATAAAATGCAACTTGCCTAGAAGAGGTAAGGATAAAATATAGTGAAACAATAGCAAAAATAGAGTTTATTGTTTTATTAAAAATCCCAAAGTAGGCAAGATATATAAAAGCACTAAAACCAAAAGCTATTATCAAGCCTTTTATTATATTAGTTTTGTTAAAATATTCGCGTTTTACTAAAAACATAGAAAAAACTTTTTAAAAGGAAATTTGATGGAAGGTCAAAGCGCTGATTTAATAAGCTCATTATTACCCCTAGTTGCATTATTCGCAATTTTTTACTTTTTGATTATCAGACCACAGCAAAAACAAGCTAAAAACCATAAGCAAATGATTGCTGAACTGAAAAAAGGCGATAAGATTGTAACTAATGGTGGCTTAATGGTAGAAATTACAAAAGTTGATGAAGATAACTTAATCGTAAAAAACCATGACAACACAGAAATGAAACTTGTAAAAGAGTTCGTTGCTAAAAAACTTGACTAATCTTTAAAACATGTAATTTTTTACATGTTTTAAATTCTATGTTTTACTTTCACTTAAGGACTAAGATTTGAAAATCTTTAATTACAGAATGATTATATTCACACTAAGTATTATTTTTGGAGTAGTATTCTCTATCCCCTCTTTTCTACAAACAGATTCAGGTAAAAAAATATCTCTAGGACTTGATTTACAAGGTGGACTACATATGCTTTTAGGTGTAAAAACTGAAGAAGCAGTTACTTCAAAAATTAAATCAATCGCAACTTCAATTAAGTATTTTACAGATGATGAAGATATTTTAATTGATGGTTTATCTATTAGAGAAAAAAGTATTGTTTTTACTGTACTTGATAAAGATGAATTACCAAGAGTTGATAAAATGCTTGATGAGATAAAAGGACTTAATATCACAAAAAGTGATCTTGAGTATAAGGTTGAAATTACTTCAGAAGAAGTAGCAGTAACAAAAGACTTAGCAGTTGCTCAAGCTGTTGAAACAATAAGAAATAGACTTGACCAATTTGGTCTAGCAGAACCTACTGTTATTAGACAAGGGGAAACTGATATTGTTGTTCAACTTCCAGGTATTAAAACACAAGAGGATGAAAAGGCAGCTAGAGAACTTATCTCAAAGCCTGCTAATCTTGAACTTATGGCTATTGATGAAGAAAGAGCTGATCAAGTTTATACACTAAGTCGAGCACAGGCATCAGAGTATGGTGATATTATTTTAGAAGATACAACAGATCCAAATAAAAAATATCTTGTAAAAGAGATTCCAATTTTAAATGGTAGCCAAGTTGTTGATGCTCAAGTTGCTTTTGACCAAGGGAATCAACCAATTATTAATTTTACACTAAATGCTGCAGGTGCAAGAATCTTTGGTGATTTTACAGGTAAAAATGTAGGTAAAAGACTTGCAGTTGTATTAGATGGAAAAGTTTATTCAGCACCAAATATTAGAGAGAGAATTGGTGGTGGATCTGGACAAATTTCTGGTGGATTTACTGTTGTAGAAGCTGGAAATGTTGCAATTGCTTTAAGATCTGGAGCACTTCCTGCTGGTGTTACACTACTTGAAAAAAGAAGTGTTGGGCCATCACTTGGAGCTGATTCTATTAAAGCTTCAACGATTGCTTTAGTATCTGGTTTTGCATTAGTATTTATTTTTATGATTGTTTATTATGGATATGCAGGAATTATTGCAAATGTTGCACTTGTTACAAATATATTTATTATTGTTGCTGTAATGGCAATGTTTGGTGCAACTTTAACACTTCCAGGTATGGCAGGTATTGTATTAACTGTTGGTATGGCAGTTGATGCCAATGTTATTATTGGTGAAAGAATTAGAGAATTATTAAGAGCAGGAATGTCTATTCCAAAAGCTATTGAAGATGGTTATTCAAATGCAATGAGAGCAATTCTTGATGCAAATATTACAACTTTATTAGTTGCTGTTATTCTTTACGCATATGGAACAGGACCAATTAAAGGGTTTGCAGTAACAATCTCTATTGGTATTTTAGCATCAATGTTAACAGCAATTTTAGGAACTCATGGTATTTATGAGGCGATTATGCCAAAAATATCAAGGGACAAAAACTTAAGAAAATGGTTTGGGATTAAGTAATGGAAATATTTAAAAGCGGAAAAATATATGATTTTATGGGAAAAAGAATCCCATTCCTTGGACTTTCAGCACTATTAGTTGCAGCTTCTATTGTATTACTTGTTACAAAAGGTCTAAACTTTGGTATTGACTTTGCTGGTGGTACATTGGTTCAAGTAAAATATGAACAAAAAGCACCAATTGATAAAATTAGAGAAGTATTAAATGGGACTCAATATAAGGGTTCATCAATTACTGAATTTGGTAGTCCTGAAGAAGTAGTAATTAGAATTACAGGAACTTCTGGTGATTTAGCAACTGATATTGGTGACCAAATGCATAAATTGCTTGACTCAACTGGAAACTTTGAAGTAAGAAGAGTTGATATGGTTGGGCCAAAAGTTGGTGGAGAATTAAGAGAAAAAGGTCTTATGGCTTTAGGACTTTCATTAGTTGTTATTTTAATTTATGTTTCATTTAGATTTGAATGGAGATTTGCAGTTGCATCTATTTTGGCTTTAGCACATGACGTTACTATTGCAATGGGTGCAATATCTTTATTTAGTGTAGAAGTTAATCTTGATATTTTAGCAGCAATCCTTACTATTTTAGGGTATTCACTAAACGATACAATTATTGTATTTGACAGGGTTAGAGAAGGTATTCAAAGTTCAAAAGAAACTCTTTTGGAGTCAGTTGTAAATGATTCTGTTTCTAAAACACTTTCAAGAACAACTCTTACTTCATTAACAACATTCTTTGTTGTAATAACACTATTTATGTTTGGTGGTGAGATTATTCATGGATTTGCTTTTACTTTACTTGTGGGTATTGTAGTTGGTACTTATTCATCTATTTTTATAGCGGCATCATTTTTAGTGCAATTAAAATTCTCAATTGCTAATTTTAGAGCAAAAGAAGCTGAGAAGACTAAAAGACAAAAAGAGAAGGATAAGATGAGGGCTATGTATGAGCAAGGAACTGTTTAATAAACATTTTTCTTAATTCATCTTTTGGAATAAATCGTCGTTAGATACGATGATTTATTTCAGTCATTTACTTTATGTAAACTCCTTTATAAATAATCTATCTGCCTAGATTTTTCCTCAAAATCTAAATTAATAAAAATGCCTATTTTTTAATATTAAAAATATTTAATTAAATAATATATAATAAAAGTCATAAATCATACACTTTCTTAAACTTTTCTTGACATATGTTCATATATAATTGTTAATATTTATTATTTATCGAGGATATCATGGCTAATAATAGCAAATTAAAAACAGTGAAACATGGTTTTGATAAGATTACATCAGCTCATTCTACAAACTGGAAATTGGTTTTTGTATGGATTATAGTTTTTGAGATAATTGCCTCACTGATTGAGTTTTTTTATATAGAAAACTCTTCACAATATACAATTAAAATAGAACACACTCTTACTACTGAAATCATTTTAGGGATATTAGTTACTTTATTTATTTGGTTTTGTATTTATAATATTATTTTTACAAATAGAGTATATATTAATAGACTCTTGTTTATTGGAGTTATTGCCTCATATTTTATACTAACAGGAGATTTTACATTAGGTTTTTTACTTCAAAATTTAAATCCGCTTCATTTTTTTGATTTGGAGTTTGGTTTAATATTTATTATTGAAATTGTTTTAAAACTAGTGATATTATATTTAATCTACCAATTTATAAAAACTCTTAAAAACAATAATATAATTAAAGACAACTAAAACTCACCTCAAAAGTGATTTTTTAGCATTTCTTAGATAAAATCTAGCCTTAAAGAAACTTTAGAAGGATGATCATGGATTGGGGTAAGGTAACTTATATATTCTTTTCACTTATGTCTTTAACGACTACTGCAGGATTTTTATATGAGCCAAATGCTGTTGCACTATTTTTAGCAGCTGGGGTAAATGTAATTTCAACAATTTTAAAAATTGGGGTAAAAAATCTACTAGCAGCAGAATTACTTGCAAGTTCACTAGTTGCAGACTTACACCTTATACCTGCATTTATGGTTTTAACTTTTATTGGTGATGAACCAATGGCTACATCTCTTGCAATTGGTGCAGTTGTAGCAAATATTTTCTCAATTGCTTTAGCTTTAATTGAGAGTGCAAAAAGTCAAGATAAGGATGATTATTAATGGAGTATAATCCAAAGGATATAGAAAATAAGTGGCAAAGCTATTGGAATGAAAACAATAGTTTTGAGCCAGATGATAGTTATAAAAAAGAAAAAAAATATATTTTAAGTATGTTTCCATACCCAAGTGGTAGGATTCATATGGGGCATGTTAGAAACTATTGTTTAGGTGATGCTTTTGCTAGATATTTTAGAAAAGCAAATTATAATGTTTTACACCCAATTGGTTGGGATAGTTTTGGTATGCCAGCAGAAAATGCAGCAATTAAACATAAACTTCATCCAAAAAAATGGACTTATGAAAATATAGATTATATGAGAGATGAGTTAAAGGCTTTAGGTCTTTCATTTTCAAGTACTAGAGAATTTGCAACTTCTGACGAACTTTATACAAAGTGGGAACAAGAATTCATTATTAAAATGTATGAAAAAGATCTTTTATACAGAAAATCTACAACTGTAAATTGGTGCGAACCATGTCATACTGTTTTAGCAAATGAACAAGTTGAAGAGGGTTGTTGTTGGAGATGTGACACACCTGTTGAGCAAAAAGAGATGCCAGGATATTATGTTGCAATTACAAAATATGCCCAAGAATTATTAGATGATTTAAAATCTTTAGAGGGAGAATGGCCTTCTCAAGTTTTAACTATGCAAGAAAACTGGATTGGAAGAAGTGAAGGTTTAGAATTTACTTTTGATTTATCAAAAGATTCAAGATATAAATTAAATAAAAACTTTACTTCATATAATGTATTTACAACAAGACCAGATACAATTTATGGTGTTTCATATTCGGCTTTAGCTCCAGAACACCCAATTGTAAAATATATAGTTGAAAATAAACTTTTATCTGAAGAAAAAATAAATAAAATCAAAGCTATGCAAAAGGTAAGTGAACGGGATAGAGCTACTATGCCTAAGCAAGGGGTTTCATTAGAGATTGATGTTATCCATCCTTTAACCGCTGAAAAAATCCCTGTATGGGTTGCAAACTTTGTATTAGCATCATATGGTGGTGGAGCTGTTATGGCAGTTCCAGCTCATGACCAAAGAGACTTTGAATTTGCTAGAGAATATGATTTACCAATAAAACAAGTTATTGTTGGACCAGATGGATTAATTGAAAGAATGACAGAAGCTTACACAGGTGAGGGTGAATTAATCAACTCTGAAAGCTTTACAGGTCTTAAAAATACAAAAGCAAAAAAAGCTATTATTTACCACTTTGAACAAAACTCTAATGGGGTAAAACAAATCAATTTTAAATTAAGAGATTGGGGTGTTTCAAGACAAAGATACTGGGGAGCTCCAATCCCTTTTGTTCATTGTGATGATTGTGGTTTAGTTCCAGAAAAAATCAAGAATTTACCAATTGCACTTCCAGAAGATGTGGAGATTACAGGTGAAGGAAATCCCCTTGATACACATCCTACTTGGAAACATTGTAAATGTCCAAATTGTGGTAAAGATGCAATAAGAGAAACTGATACACTAGATACTTTTGTTCAATCATCTTGGTATTTTTTAAGATATGCAACAAATCCAAAAAAATGGAATAAAGAGGGAATTAGTCAAGCTGATTCTGATTATTGGATGGATGTTGACCAATATATTGGTGGGATTGAACATGCAATTTTACACCTTTTATATGCTAGATTTTTCACAAAAGTATTAAATGATTTAGAGTATACAAATTCAAGGGAGCCATTTAAAAGATTACTTACTCAAGGTATGGTTTTAAAAGATGGTGCAAAAATGTCTAAATCAAAAGGTAATGTTGTAGACCCTGATTTAATTGTTGAAAAATATGGGGCAGATACAGCAAGATTATTTATTCTTTTTGCTGCACCACCAACAAAAGAGTTAGAATGGAATGATTCTGCTGTTGATGGAGCATTTAGATTTATTAGAAAATTTGCAGAAAGAAGTTCTCATGTAAGTGAAGATGCTGCTAAAAACTTCTCAAATATTGACCATTCAACTTTAAATAAAGAAGAGAAAGAAGCTAGAAAGAAAGTTTATGAAGCCTTAGAAAAATCAAATGATGTATTTGCAAAAACTTATGCTTTTAATACTTTAATTGCTGCATCAATGGAAGCTATGAATGCTCTTCAAGCTCAAGATAATGAACTTGTATGGGCAGAGGGTTATTATATTTTAACAAATATTTTAGAACCTATTATTCCTCACCTTTCTTGGGAATTAGCAGATAAACTTTTTGCTAGAAAGAATTTTGATGATAAACTTGAAGTAAAAGAAGAAGTATTTACTTTAGACTCAATTATCCTTGCTGTAACAATCAATGGTAAAAAAAGATGTGAAATAGAAGTTAGTCCAAGTGCTACAAAAGATGAAATTTTAGCAAGTGCAAAAGATAATTCATCAAAATGGATAGAGGGTAAAGAGATAATAAAAGAGATTGTTGTTCCAAATAAATTAGTTAACCTTGTTATAAAAGGATAGGTGTGAAGTTAAGTCAATTACTAGTTTCATTTTTTTTAGTATTATTTTTAACTGCTTGTGGATATAAACCATCAACTACATACGTAAAAAAAGAGTTGGGTGAAAAAATCTTTGTAAATCTTATAATTGATTTAAGAGACCCAAGAAATACAGTATTAATAAAAGATGCTATGAATGAACTTTTAGTACATAGACTTGACTCAAAACTTGTTTATGATAGAAAACTTGCTGATACAATTATGGATTTAAAACTTTCAGCTGTATCTTTACAAGTTTTACAAGATGATGATTCAGGATATAACAAATTATATAAAGCTGTTGTAAAAATTGCAGTAGATTATGATAATGGATTAAATAAAAAATCGTTTAGCGTTTCTGGGGATTATGATTTTTCAATTGATTCAGGAACTACTATTACAGATACAAGAAGATTTGAAGCGATTAAAAGTGCTGCTAGTGAAGCTTTAGAAGACGTAATCTCCACTATAGCTGTTCAATCTTTTAAAAAGTAAACAATGGATTTTAAAACTGCCTCTTTAAAAGAGGTTTTAAGTCATAAAACAATGTATTATGAAAAGATAGATTTTTCTATTGTAAAAAAATCTTTTCATCTAATCTCAAAGTATATTACCTTACCATACGTAATCCACATAGTTGGAACAAATGGTAAGGGAAGTATAGGAAGATTTTTAGCCCACTATTTAAATAAAAAATCATATAAAACTCTTCATTATAGTTCTCCTCATATTTTAAAATTTAATGAAAGAATATGGATAAATGGTAAAGATTCAAGTGATTTTGAACTTGATTTTGCAAATAAAAAACTACAAAAATATTTACCAATTAACCTTTTAGAGAAATTAACATATTTTGAGTATACAACTTTGTTAGCTTTTATTTTATGTGATGGTTTTGATTATATTGTTTTAGAAGCTGGACTTGGTGGAGAGTTTGATGCAACAAATGTTGTAAAAAATGATTTATCTTTAATTACTACAATTGATTTAGACCATCAGGCATTTTTAGGAAATAGTATTGAACAAATTGCAAAAACTAAGATGCGTTCAGTAGATAGAAAAATGATTATTGGATATCAAATTCATGATGAAGTTTATGGAGTTGCAAATAGTTTAGTTAAAGAATTAAAAGATGAATTTGATAAAGATATACTTATACAAAATGTTAAACAATTTGACAAATATCAATTAAATAATAAATTTGCAAACTACTTAAAGCTAAATCTTCATTTAGTAATCGAAACTTTAAATGAACTAAAAATTGATATTGATACAAAACTTTTTGATGATGTTGAGCTTTTTGGAAGATGTCAAAAAATTACACCAAATATTACAATTGATGTAGGACACAACCCTTTAGCAGCAAAAGTTTTGGTAAAAGAGTTTGAAAATAAAAAAGTAAATTTAATTTATAATTCATATAAAGATAAAGATTTTCAAACAGTTCTTTCTATACTGAAACCTATAATTTCTAAAATAACTATACTAGAACTTAATGATAAAAGAATAGTTGATAAAAATAATTTATTAGAAATTTGTAAAAATTTGAATATAATAATAAAATATAATCTAGAAATAAAAAAAGATGAAGAATATTTAGTCTTTGGTTCTTTTTTAGTTGTGGAAAAATTTATTAAAGATATGGGGTTTAATGAAAGATAGATTAATAATTACAATTTCTGATGTTAAAGGAACAAGAGCATTTAATATTCATCAAATTGCAAAAAAACTTATCGTTCTTATTATTCTTGTTACCACTTTAATTATCGCAGGTGCATTTTGGTTTATAAAAGAACTAAATGAAGAAATGGATGATTTAAAGACGCAAAAAGAAAGAGAAATTGAATTAAAAGAGATTGAAATTGAAACTCTAAATGAAAAAGAGAAAAAACTACAAGCTCAAAATCAATTTTATTCTATGCAAATAAAAGGTAAAGTTGAAGATATTGAGGCTTTAAGTTCAAAGCTTGATCATATTGAAGAGATGATTGGTCTTAAAAATGTAGAAGATAAAAAAGAAGAGATATCAAAAGAAACTTTAAAATCTATAAGTGAAAAGTTAAAACTATTTATGTTGACAACAATCCCTAGTGGGGCACCTTTAAAAGAATCAACTATAACTTCAAGATATGGGTATAGAGTTCATCCCATTACAAAGAAAAAAACTTTTCATAAAGGGATTGATTTAAGGGCAAAAAGAAAAACTCCAGTTTATTCAACTGCAGATGGAGTTGTAAGTTTTGTACAATCAAAAGATAGAGGTGGTTTTGGTAGAGTTATTAAAATTCAACATAATTTTGGATTTCAAACGGTTTATGCTCATTTAAACAAGACAAATGTTAAAGTTGGTGATATAATAAGAAAAAATCAAGAGATAGGCTTAAGTGGTAATAGTGGAAGTAGTACAGCACCACATTTACACTATGAGATAAGATTTGGGTCAATGGTATTGAATCCAAGAGAATTTATAAGATGGGATTTTAAAACATATGAAACAATTTTCAAAAAAGAGAGGAGAATTCAGTGGGAATCTTTGGTAAGGCTAATAAACGAACAGTACAGAATGGTGCAACAGTTATAGCACAGGGGACATGTATTATTGGTGGAATTACCACTGAAGGAAGTGTTCATATTGATGGAAAATTTGAGGGTGTAATCCTTGAAGCTGATTTAATTTCAATTGGTAAAACAGGTGAAGTAATTGGTGATATAAAAGCTAATAACTTAATTGTAAGTGGGCTTCTTGATGGAAAGATTGATTGTAATGAGGTACAAATTTTACCTGAGGGTAAAGTGATTGGTAATATGAAATACAATGAATTAATTATAGAAGAAAATGGAAAGTTTGAAGGACAAGGTATTAGAAAAGGTTCTAAACTTGAAAGTAGATATGATGAAGTTGAAAATAAAATCAATAATATTATATTAACTCCAGCTCACCAAATTAAGCATGATCAAAATTCATGAAAAATTAAAAAAGCTTTATTCTCAGAAACAAAAAATAGAAGAAGAGATAAAGCTTCTTGAACAACAACTACAAGAAAATAAACCTACAAGGCAATTAAACAAATTTGAAAAGATTGAACTTTTTAAAACTTTATTTATAAATAGAGAAGATATTTTTGCAAAAAAATGGATAAGTAAAGATGGACAAAAACAAAGTTTTTATCCAGTTACAAGAACCTTTAAAGGAAATGACTATATCCCTATTTCAAATAAAGATATAGAAAGCCATTTAAGGGGACAAATACAATTAGCTTCTTATTTAGTTGATAGTGAAAACAAATCAAAGTATGTGGTCTTTGAAATTTTAGAAAATGATATATCAAAGATTTTAGAGACTTTTTCTATGTTAAAAACAAATTTTCTATTTGAATATAGCTCTTACAAGTCTTGCTTTTTATGGATATTTTTTGAAGAGAAAATCGAAACAAAAAATGTAAAAAACTTTGCTGAATATATTTTAAAAAAAGCACATATTAGTGCAAGAATTTTACCCAATAATGAGTTTGTTACAAATGCTAATTTAGGTGATTATGTAGAGTTACCTTTACATTTAAAATTTAGACAAGAGAATAAAACACTTTTTTTTAACCCACAAACAAAAACAGTATATAAAGACCAATGGGAAATTTTACAAAGAGTAAAAAAAGTTAGTAAAGACACAGTTTTAAAATATGTTAATTTTAAAACTGTAAATAGTACAAGTTATATGTTTGAAGATATAGAGTTTCCAAGTTTTAAATTACAAATCAAACTTTATGACTTTGTTTATATCCCAACTAAAAATTTATCAAAAAGTTTAATTAACAAATTAAAAAGTTTTGCAACATTTGATAATCCACAAATAAAAGTTTTATTAAGTCTTAGGAAACCTTTATATAACACTCCTAGACAAATAAAAAGCTTTGAAGAAGATGATGTTTATTTAAAACTTCCTAGGGGTTTAGTTTATAAGGTAAAAGAGTTTTTAGAAGAAAATAATGCAAATTTTATAATAGAAAATAAAACACAATTTGAAAAAATTGAAACAAAAAAGATAAAATTTGAACTAAGAGATGAGCAAAAAAAAGCAATTAAAGAGATAAGTAAAAAAGATTTTTCTATTTGTGTCGCACCTCCAGGTTTTGGGAAAACACTTCTTGGGGCAAAAATGTTTGAATTAAGAGCTTGTAAAACACTTATTATTGTAAATAAAAACATGTTGCTTACCCAATGGATTGATAGATTTGTTGATTATTTTGGCTATACAAAAAAAGATATAGGTTATTTAGGTAAAGGGAAAAACAAACTAAATGGCAATTTAGATGTTGCAACGATGCAAAGTTTAAAAAACAACACAGATGTGATAAATAACTACTCTTTTGTAATTGTTGATGAATGTCACCATATCCCTGCAATAACCTTTGAGCAAATTGTAAAGCAGTTTTTTGGAAAATATATTTTAGGTTTAAGTGCTACACCTAAAAGAAAAGATGGTCTTGATCCAATTTTAATTGAACAGTTAGGTGAAATAGCCTATGAGCATAAGAAAAAAAGAACTTTTAAAAATAAATTAGAAATAATACGAACAGATTTTGAAAGTACTGCTGATACATATGCAGAGTTAATAAATGAGCTTTCAAGGGATGAAAAAAGAAATAATCTTTTAATTGATCAAATAAAAATAAATAAAAACAGAAAAATTTTAGTTTTAACTGATAGAATTGAGCATATAAATATTTTAGAAAGTAAGCTTTTAGAAGAGGGCTTAGATTTTGTTTCTATTCATGGAAGTTTAAATAAAAAAGAGCAAGAAGAAAAGATGGCTTTAGTTGATAAAAGTGCTCTTATTTTAGCTACAACTTCTTATTTTGGGGAGGGGATAGATTTTCCCCATCTAAATACGATTATTTTTGCTACGCCAATCTCTTATTATGGAAGATTGGTTCAGTATTTAGGAAGAATAGGTAGAGGAAATCAAGAGTGTTTAGCAATAGATTTTCTTGATAATAAAAATGCAATGTTGAACTCAGCTTATAAAAAAAGAGTTGAGGGTTACAAACAAATGCATTATCTATAGGGATAAAGATGTTAGGGATTATAGTTTCAACACTACTAATTGCAATAGTAGTAAATATCATATTAAAGAAGTTTCATTTACCTACAATTATAGGATATATAGTTACAGGTACAATAATAGCTTATGTTTTTAACTTGCATGAAGCAGTTAATAATTATACCTTAAAAGAGATTGCTGAATTTGGTGTTGTTTTTCTAATGTTTACAATTGGTTTAGAGTTTTCAATTGAACATTTAAAAAGGATGAGAAAAGAGGTTTTCTTTACTGGTTCATTACAAATATTTGTAACTACAGCCTTTGTGGTAATTATTTGTCAGTATGTTTTAGGTTTTGATTTTCAAACTTCACTTATTATAGGTGCAGCTTTATCTTTATCTTCAACGGCAATTGTATTAAAAACTTATAATGAGACAAATGATATTAAAAAAAGACATGGACAAAGGGTTCTTGGAATTTTGATTATGCAAGATATTGCAGTAATTCCAATTTTACTTTTAATATCTTTTTTTACAGCAGGGGATGATCAATCTGCATTAAAAATTATCTTTGATACAACTATTGCTGCACTTGTATTATTAGCACTTTTATATTTAGTTGGTAAATATTTACTAGAGCCATTTTTTGAACATGTTACTAAAGCAGAATCTGATGAATTGTTTGTTGCTTCTGTTTTGCTTATAGCAATTGGTTCATCTTATATGGCACATTATTTTGGATTTACCCATTCCTTAGGTGCTTTTGTTGCAGGTATGATGATTAGTGAAACAAAATTTAAACATCAAGTTGAAGCTGACCTTACACCATTTAGGAACCTTTTATTAGGAGTTTTCTTTATAACAGTTGGTATGCAAATAAACTTTTCAGTAATTGCTGAAAATATCTTTACAATCTTGATTTTACTTCCTATTCTTTTAATTCTTAAATATGTAATTATTTATACTATTGTAAGAATTGATGATACAAGAAGAGTTGCTTTTAAAACTGCAGTTTCATTAGTTCAAATTGGAGAATTCTCTTTAGCTATTTTAGAACTTGCTAGAAGTAATAGTTTAATCAATCCAACATATTCTCAGATTTTAATAGTAACAATTGTAATCTCAATGATTCTAACACCAATTGTTCTTAAAAATCTATCTTCATTGGCTGCTAATTTAGTCCCTGAAGATCCAATGCAAATTCAAAATACATATAATATTGATAAAGATACAAAAGGTCATATTGTAGTGATTGGATTTGGACATTTAGGGCAAGAGATTGCACACAATTTAAGAGAAGATGGTCATGAATATATAATTATTGAGCATAATTTAAAATATTTTGAAATGGGTTATAAAGATGATGAACCAATTTTATTTGGTAATGCGGCACATAAACATATACTTGAATCTGTAAATATTAAAAATGCTTGCGCAGTAATTGTGGCAATTGATAATGCAGAAAAAGTACATCTAATTTGTGAAGTAATAGATGACTTAACAAAAAATACAAAAACAATTGTTAAAGTAACTAGATTTAGTGAAAAAGAGGACTTAAAAAATCTTCACTTAGAACATATTATTGTTGAAGATGATGTAGTCGCACGTGCACTTGTTAATGAAACAAAAGAGTGTAGATTAAACTTTATTAAAGAGGAAGAAAAAGAGTAAAAATATATTGGAGTTTATTCTCCAATATATCTTTTTCTTGCACTTGGTTTTATTTGTTCAACATCTACTAAAATAAAACCATCAACACAATCAGAAAAATCTGTATCAACATTAAACCCTAAAAATTTAACTCCACCATCTTCACAAATATCCGCATATTGCTTAAATAGTGTAGGAACAGCAACCCCCATATTTGACAGGGTTGATTTCAATCTTTTAAAATCTTCTTTTTTATCATCAAGAACAAACATATCTTTTAAGTCTTGAATATGTGAAGAGTATTGGTATGGTAGTTTTGATTCAACCAATTCTTTATCATTTGAAAAATAGTGTGAGTAGTAAAAAATCATCATATCTTTTGCACTACTGGGGAAAGTCCCAGAGATTGATACTGGTCCAAACATATACTTGATTTGTGGATTTGCTCTTAAATAAGCTCCAATTCCATACCATAAATAATCTAAGGCTCTAGTTCCCCAATATTTTGGTTGAACAAAACTTCTCCCAAGTTCAATTGAATCATTTAAATATTTGTCAAATCTTTTGTTATATTTAAAAAGTGAATTTGAATAAAAACCTTTAATACCAATATTTTTATTTATAAAATCACCATTTCCTATTCTATATGAACCTACAATCTCTAAGTCGTTTTCATCCCAAAGAATTATATGTTGGTAATAAATATCATATTTATCGGTATCTCTTTTTTTATTTATACCCTCTCCAACTTTTCTAAATGAAAGTTCTCTTAATCTTCCTAACTCTTTTAACACAATAGAATCATCTTCATAATCATATAAATAAATTTTTTTACCATCTTTTGTTTCACCAATTAATTGTGACTTTTTTAATTCTTTAATTAGTTGGTCTTTTTTTTGTGGATGGGCTATGGCTTTTTGTGTTAAGAAATAAGATTTTTTACCTTTCTTTAAAGAGTAAAGATGTTTTTTGTAAAGATTTACAATAACCTTTTTGTCTAAACCTCTAGGTTTGATATTATCATTTGGGATTAGTTCACCAATTTTTATTTGTATAGTCATTGATTTTTTATTAAACATCTCATTTGATAAAAGTAAAGTAGAAAATGTTTTATTTATTACTGACATTGTATAAAATGTTTTAGAGTTTTTCCCACCAATAAATATTGGTAAAATTGGAGCATTAGAGTTTATAGCAAAATTTAAAAAGCCTTTATTCCAAATTGGGTCTTTAATCCCTTTTGCTCCTGCACGGCTCACTTCTCCTGCTGGAAAAATTATAACTGCACAATCATCATTTAAAGTATCATAAATAGCTTGAACATCTTTTTTTGATTGTCTAGCTTTAAAGTTATCAACTGGAACTAATAGTGATTTTAAGGCATCAATTCCATTTAAAAAATCATTTGCAACAATCTTTACATCAGTTCTTACAGTTCCTACTAGTTTTAATAGTGATAAGGCATCTAATGCTCCTAATGGATGGTTAGCAATAATTACAACTTTTCCTGTTGGAGGGATATTTTGAATATCATTACTTGAAACAGTATAATCAAAATCAAAAAAGTCTAACACAGCATCTACAAACTCAAAACCTTTTAGGTGAGCATTATTTTTTAAAAATTCATTTACAGAATCTTCATGGATTACTTTTTTTGCAATTTTAATCAAAGATTTACTTAAAAAATTAGGTTTCTTAGCAAGCTTTGGAAACTTTTTTTCAATCTCTTTTTGCACATCAATCATTTTATCTCCTTAGAATATGCAATTCTAAATCAAATCCATTACATCTAAGTTACAAATGGTTTTAGCTTCCCAAAATTAACTATTTACATACTTTATGTTAAAATCCAATTTTTATAAAATAGGAGGATTTAATGAACAAATCAGATCTCACAAATATATTTACTATTCTTCTTTTAGCTTTTGGTTATAGTACACAAAACGATACAATTTTTACAATTGGGCTTTTTGCCTTTAGTGGAGCTATTACAAATACTTTGGCTATCCATATGCTTTTTGAAAAGGTGCCATATCTTTATGGAAGTGGAGTTATAGAAAAAAAGTTTGATACTTTTAAAGCATCAATTCATAATCTAATAATGGAGCAATTTTTTAGTCCTCAAAACTTAAAAAAGTTTTTTGAAGATGAGATGAGTAGTGTAAAAAATACTGTTGATTTTGAATCTATTTTAAATAAAACAGATTTTACCCCTGCCTATGACTCCTTAAAAGAAGCAGTTATAGAATCACCATTTGGTGGTATGCTTGGAATGTTTGGTGGAGAATCGGCACTTGAGCCTTTAAAGGAGCCTTTTACTAAAAAACTACAAGTTTCAATTATAAAAATATCACAAAGTGATTCTTTCCAAAAAGTTTTAGAAGAAGCAATGAAAACAGAAGCTTTAAATGAAGATATCCATGAAAAATTAAGTTTAATCGTTACAAAAAGATTAGATGAACTAACTCCAAAAATGGTTAAAGAGATAGTTCAAGAGATGATAAAAGAACATCTTGGTTGGTTAGTTATTTGGGGAGCCGTTTTTGGTGGACTTATTGGATTTGTTTCTACTTTTCTTTAGAAAGCCTAATTTATAGGCTTTCTATATTATATCACTTCTTCTTTTATATAAATTTTTGATTGATTTATCTTTTTGAATTTATGCAAGTTTCATGACAGACTTATTTTTTATAATCTCATAATATCTTTAGAAAGGATTATTTATGAAATATAAAAAACTATTTTTCCCTATTGGTGGTGGAGATGAATTAGAAGAGAGACTTTACGGAGCTTTTTTAATTGCAAAACATTTTAAAGTAAGTCTTGAAGTTTTGAAATGTGGACTAAAAACAAATATGAGTATATATAAAGCACTATCAATACCTAAAGATATTATGCAAAAGATTGATGAAGTAGTTGATACGAAATTAGATGATGAAAATCATCAGATGCAAGAGTTATTTGAGAAAATAGCAGCCGATGTAAATATAAAAGTTTCACAAAAAGCTCTTGAAAACGAAGCAAATACTTTTTTAAATATAAAAGAAGGTTTGCGAAGCTCCCTAGTTGAACAAGAGTCAAAGTTTTGTGATTTAGTTATAGCAGCAGCTCCTCCTTCTGGTGTTACAACTGCAACTTTTGAAACGGCAGTGTTAAAAAGTGGTAAATGTGTACTTATGTTCCCTAGAGTAATGAGAAATTTTAAAACGGACTCAATCATTATTGGATGGAACAATTCCCCTGAAGCATCACGAGCAGTTACTTCATCAATTGATATTTTACAACAAGCTCAAAGAGTACACATAGTCTCTTCAGAAGAGTATACTGATGATTTAGAAAAAATGAATAGATTAAGGGAATACCTTTTACATCATGGAATTGATGCAAGTTATGAGATTGTTAAAACAACAAGGATACCAGGACAAGCGCTTTTAAATTCAGCTCTTGATGGAAATTTTGATTTAATTGTTGCAGGTTCTTACGGACATAAGGGCTTAAAAGAGCTTATGTTTGGTGGCGCAACAAGGTACTTATTAGAAAATTCAACCTTGCCAGTTTTTATGTCTCATTAATTTATGGTAGAATCTACTTATGAAACTATTAATCCTTGAAGACAATGAAACTTTAGCAGATGGTATATATAAAAAATTAAAAGAGATAGGTTTTATTGCAGACGTTTTTTATGAGGGTGATGAAGGACTTTTTGCTTTAGAAACATCTACTTATGACCTTCTTATTTTAGATTTAGGTCTTCCTGGTATTGATGGAATCGATATTATAAAAAAGCTACGTAACTCTCAACAAAATCTTCCTATTTTAGTTATATCTGCAAGGGATAGATTAGATCAAAGAATTTTAGGTTTAGATACTGGTGCGGATGATTATATATGTAAACCTTTTGAATTAGATGAAGTTGTAGCAAGAGTACAAGCTCTTCTTAGAAGAAGTAATAATCAAACTTCAAATAGTATAAAATATAATGACTTGGAATTTAACTCTCAAACTTTATCTTTAACAAGAGGTGAAGAAAAAATTGAATTAAGCAAAAGAGAATTAACTATCTTTGAATATCTACTTCAAAACCTAAATGCAATAGTAAGTAAAGAGAACATAGTAGAACATATAACCTCCATAGATGATGAATTTAATCCAACTGCCGTTGAAACTTATGTCTCAAGACTTAGGAAAAAACTGGGAGATTCTATAAATTTAAAAACAGTTAGAGGTTTAGGTTATATGATGAGTTAATATGGATAAAAACACTACATCTATTAAATCAAGCCTTATTGCTTGGCTAACTTTCCCACTATTTATATTCACCATGATTCTTTTTGTATATATATATTTTGTTTTAGAAAAAAAAGTTACAGATTTTTTTGATAATAGATTAAAAGCTAGTGCTAAAAGTATTGAATACAGTATTGGAATAAAGAATTCAAAACTTTATGTTGATATACCTAGTTTTTCAATTGAGTTACTCTCTTCAAACGATAAAGGTTTAATTTACTACTCTGTGGTGGATGAAGATAATAGACTTCTTGTGGGATATGAATCTTTATTAAATAAAAAAAGACTAGTGGATGAAGAGGTTATATTTTATAATACAGAATATAATAATTCTAATTTAAGAATAGTATCATACAAAATGTCTCTTTATAGTGCAGGTAAAGCTTATAATGCATATATTACTTTAGGAGAAACCATAGAAGAAAGAGATGAGAATATAAACTACGTATTGAGTCTACTTTTAATTATAATGGTAATAGTAATAGTTTCTACTGTCTTAATAACCCTTGTTGCAGTTTCTGAGGGCTTAAAGCCACTAAATAGACTAAAGAAAATTATAAAAAAAAGAGATGAAAGAGATTTAGAACCCCTTGTTTTTAATGCACCTAAAGAGGTTGAAGATATTGTAAAAAGTATTAATATTTTGTTAGAAAGAAGTAGAGATACTATTGATTATATAGAACAATTCAACTCAGATGTATCTCATCAATTAAGAACTCCCCTTGCCGAAATGAAAGTGAAATTAGAATTTTTATATGATAAAGATGATAAAGATTATATTGCTTTAAACTCATTACTAAATAATATGTCACATATAACTGAACAGCTTCTTTTATATGCAAAAACAAACCCAAATACTATAAATTTAAAACGATTTAAAAAACAAAGTTTAAATGCTATTTGCAAAGAGTATAGTTTAAAAACTGCTCCAAGAGTATATGAAAAAGGTTTTGAATTCGCATTTGAAAATATAGAAGAAGAGATTTTTATTAATTGTGATCAAATCCTCCTTGAGAGTATGTTAGATAATATAATAAACAATGCTTTACACTATGCTGTTGATGAAAATGGAAATCCTATGGGAACAATTACTTTATCTTTAGAAAGACACAATAATACTATTTGGTTAAATGTAAAAGATGAAGGGAATGGTGTGGATAAAAAGTTCTTGAAAACTATTTTTGAGAGATACTATAGAGTTGACTCTAAAAAAAGTGGTTCAGGATTAGGACTTAGTATTGTAAAACAAATAGCAACACTTCATAAGGCTAAGGTTCAAGCAATAAATGAAAATGGATTAAAAATATCTTTAATCTTTGACTTACCAAAAGCTTAAAACTAATCTTCTATTAAATAGTTGTATTTTTTAAAATCTTCATATGAATTTCTTAAAATTTTTGTAGAATTTTTGGAACCTATCCAAGTATAACCAATATTCTTTCTTTTTAAATATCTATGTACAGATTTTTTTGCTAAAGTCTTTTTAATTGCATTTTCTAAAATTCTAAATCTATGGGGAAAATCTTCTTTAAATTTTTTTGAAACAGCAATTCCTCTTATGGGTCCATCTATAATAGGAATTGTAATACCTGTGTCTTTTATTGTATCATTTAATGTTGGAGCATCCCACCTTTTTGAAGGTTTGCTTGATACAATAGCAAGTGGTTTAATATCTTCTCTATATTTTTCACTTCCTTGAGCAGCAATAATAAGAAGATCAACCTTTGATTCAAGTAATGCTTTCCTTGCACTTCCCCCTCCACTATAAAGTTTTATATTTACATCTTTAAAAGGAATATCAAATTTCTCTAGTAATAGTTTAAAAAGAATATGTCCACTTGATTTATTTATTAGTGCTACTTTTAACTCTTTTGGATTTTTCTTTATATAATTTAAAACTTCAATTATAGAGTTAAATTCAGAGTCTTTTTCAACTGCAATGAAATCTTGTTCAAACCATTGAAGATTTATTATTTCAAAATCATCTAATGAAAAATCTGTTTTTTTACTTATTATTAGATTTAATAAATATGGAGAAAAAGTAGAACAAAATACTTTATATCCATCATGGGGTTCTTTTAAAACATAATTAGCAGCATCTAAAGAACCATTAGTTTTAATTGTTTTTACATTTATATAAACACCTAACTCTTCTTGAAGGAGTGATGCCATATTTCTTGTCATCCTATCTGCACTTCCACCTTCTCCAAGACCAACTACAAACTCAATTGGTTTATTTGGATAGTCAAGTGAAAAAAGCAAACTTCTTAACAAAATAAAAAATAAAAAGATATATCTCATATTAAAACCTTACATCAAAACAATTCCATCATAAATTAATTTACTTCCTAATATAAGTATAACAACTTTTAAAATCATTTTAAACAGCTCATTACTACTTTTATCAAGAAGTTTTTTACCGGCAAGTGTTCCTAAATATGAAAATAGGATTAATAAAAAAATTAAAAATATCCAAGGAGTATAATCAAACCCTAATCCACCAAAAATAATTGCTTTTCCAAAATTTTGAAAAGATACACACCAAGCAAGAGTTCCAACTATTAGATGTCTTTTTGTTAAAATTGAAGATAAAAAAATTGCAATCAATGGTCCCATAACACCAACAAACATTGTTAAGAACCCTGTTATTATACCAAAAATTACAATTAGAAGATTAGATACTTTTTCAAATTTTAAATTAGGAAGTAGGTTTAATACAATAATTCCAACTCCCAAAGAAAGTTTCATTATATATTCAGGTAAAGATATTAAAAAGTAGATACTTAAAGTATATCCTATAAGGCTTCCACTCATAAAAAGAACAAAAAATCTTACAAAAAAAGATTTTCTAAAAAGAAAAGCACGTAAAAGTCCTGAGCCTGATTGTGTAAGTGCATGAATTGAAAGAAGTGCAGTAGGAGGAAGAATCATACTCATCCCTCCTATTACTAAAAGTCCTCCACCAGAACCAACTGTTGTTGATATTGCTGCTCCTATAAAACAGCATATTATTAATATAAATATATCAAAAATTTCTAATGGAAGATAAAAAAAGTCCATTTTATACAAAAACCTCTCCGGCCATTAGAAGTCTAGCCGTTCTTGTTGTTTTCCCTTCCACATCTTTTATATCTGTTGTAGGAAAATTTACTCCAACATCAATTGTTCCTGAAGGTGTTTCTATTTTTACAATATGTTCTCCAAGTTCAAACTCTTTAGAGTTTATTTCATGTAGAATAGTCCCTTTTATAAAAGACCCAGCTGCTACACAAAATCCTGCACTAACAGCAAGAGCTGGGTGAGCAGTTGTTGGGGTAAAATATCGAATATTTATATCCCCATTATTTTTTGCCTCTGAGATAATTGCAAATTTTGGAATTACATTTCCTTTTGCACTACCTAATCCCATCTTTTGTGAAGCTTGTTCTCTAATTAGTTCTATTTTTTCGAAAAGTTCTTTTTTTGCATCAAGTTCATTTGGTGTTTCATATCCTGTTAACCCCATATCCTTAGCTTTTACAAAAACAACTGGCATAGAGATATCTAAACAAGTTGCCTTAATCCCATCAAAAATATCATATGTATTTCCAGTAGGAAGATAATCTCCTGTTTTCCCACCACTTATATTTTTAAAAAACATTTTTATAGGAGAAGCTGTACCTGGAACTCCAGCTATCTCAAAGTCACCGTGGTATTGAACAGTCCTATTTGGAGTTTGGATTACTTGGGTAATAGTTGCACCAGTATTTACATCATATACATTTACTATTGTTTCACCATCTTCTACTGATACCAAACCTCTTTCAATTCCAAATGCCCCAACAGCTGTGAGAATATTACCACATGTTGGTTTATCATCTGCTATTGCTTCATCTATACTTGGTTGGATAAATTTATACTCTAAATCTATCCCTTCTCTTTTTGATACTGATATAATAGCAACCTTTGTAGTAACTGTTGTTGCCCCACCTATACCATCAATTTGTCTAATATCAGGACTTCCCATAATCTTTAAAATTAAATTATGTCTTTCCTCTTTATCTTTAGGTAAATCATTATCTAAAAAATATGCACCTTTAGAAGTCCCTGATCTATATAAAATACAGCTAATTCTTTTTAAATCATTCATCATTTTATGCTCCTATTATTGCATCATAAATTAAACCTGTTGGAAGGTGAAGTGTCATAATATGGCTTATAAATAGTAGAAATCCTATTGCCACACCAGTAATAATGAATATTTTTAACCAAGAAGATTTCATCTTTGTTCTAATTATTATCATAAAAAGAATTGCTAATGATGGAACAAACCCTAATATCCAAGTTCCTAATAAGAAAATAGGAAGGATTAAAAAGTTTTTCCAAATATCAATCCATGTAGATGAAAGCTGTCCATTTTCAGTAATTGCAACTGATAAAATATCATTTTGTCTTTTTTTAGATGTAATTTGAATTGATAATATAACTCCAAAAAATAAAAGTAATGAACTAATTACTATTGGGAAAATACCACCTAAAAATTGGTGTCCCCAAGAGTCAATTAATGCAAATAGACCAAATGCCATAAGAAGCCAAATAAATAATAATTCTCCTGTAAAAAATGAGTACGGATAATTTGTAGTTTCTTCTTTATTTTGTATATTTAATTCTTTCTCTTTTTTTGAGTCTCTATTTTTAAAATAAACACTAATTAAAACTGAAGCGACCATAAATACTATTAAAATAATTACACCTGGTCTTTCCATCATTTCCCATGAATAAAACTGAACTGCTTGATAATAATATGTTTCAATAGTTCCAGCTAAAACAAAACCAATAAGTAGGGCAGGTCTTGGCCAGTCAAAGTATTTGAATAATGTTCCTAATGCACCAATTGCAATTAAAAGCATTAAATCCTCTAAAGATCTTGTTGCTTGAAGTGCAGCAAAGAAAATAATCATTAACATAAATGGAGCAACATATCCATAAGGAATAGTTGTTATTTTTGAAATCTTATTTGATAGAAGCATACAAGTTCCAGTACCAACAACATTTGCAATTGCTAAAGACCAGATAATTATATATGAAACCTCTAAGTTCTCATTAACCATTCCCGGTCCTGGTTCAATTCCAAGAATTACAAGTCCACCTAAGAATACAGCCATAGAACCACTTCCCGGAATACCAAATAGAAGTGTTGGAACTAATCCTCCACCCTCTTTAGCATTATTTGCTGATTCAGGAGCGATAACTCCTCTTACATCACCTTTACCAAACTTTGATTTATCCTTTGAAGTTTGTACAACATGTCCATAAGCAATCCAGTCAACAACACTCCCTCCAAGGCCAGGAATAGCACCAATCATAGCGCCAATTGGGGCACAACGTGCTACTATCCATTTTGAAATCCATACATCTTTAATTCCTTGAACAAAACTTCCTCCAAGCTTTTCGGCTTTTGAAATCTTTTTATTTTCAACTAATAAAGAGATGATTTCAGGAACTGCATATACACCAAGTCCTAAAATTACAAGTTTAATTCCATCATATAAATAATAGCTATCCATAGTCATTCTAAACTCACCAGTTGCTGGTGCTGAACCAACTGATCCTAAAAGAAGCCCAATTGCAGCAGCTATAAATCCTTTATATAGAGATTTACCACTTAAAACCCCAACCATACTAAGTCCAAAAATACCTAAAATAAATAGTTCAGCAGATCCAAGTTTTAAAATTAAATCCCTTGCAAAGATTATAAATATAGATAAAATTAAAGCACCTAAAAGACCTCCTATTAATGAAGCAGAAAATGCAGCTCCAAGTGCTCTTGCTGCTTCACCTTTTTTAGACATAGGATATCCATCAAGAACTGTTGCTTGAGAAGCAGAAGAACCTGGTATTCCCATAAGAACTGAAGTAAAAGTATCTGAGGTTGGAATAACTGCAACCATACCAATTAGCATTGCTAATGCTGAGGTTTGATCCATACCATAAAGAAATGGTAACATTATAGAAAAACCTACAATACCTCCTAATCCTGGTAAAATCCCAACTAAAATTCCTAAAAACACTCCACCAAGTAGATAAATCATATGATGAATTTGCATTAATTCAGAAAATGCATTCATAAGTGTTTCAAAAGCCATCTTATATCCTTTCTTGAAGTACTACTACTTCTCATTTTATAAAAGAAGATTAACATTCTACTCTGGCATGAAACTTGCATTTTTTTGTAAAGAAAGTAATATTAAAAATTAGTAAAAATAAAAAAAGCCACCATCGTCAAAGAGATAGTGGCTTTTAGAAGGAGGGGTTAAATTTTATGTTTAGAATCTAACGTTATAGTTAGTAGTAAGCCAATTTTGAATCCACTTTCTATCTTCATCATTTACGTTTGTTGCAGTTGATTTAAGCTTGTCTGCTTTTTCTCCAACTGTTTGAGGATAAATACCAAGTTGTTGTTCACTCATTGCTTTAAATTCTGGGTCTGAAACAATCTTTTTCATCGCATTTTGATAAGTTTCAACAACATCATTTGATACATCTTTTGGTAACATAATCATCTTTTGAGATGGGAATGAAGCTGTAAAGAATGTTTTCCATGCATTAAAGGCATCACCTGATGGTTTTTTACCATGAACTTTTTCATATACTTCACCAAAATGTGGTAAATTTGGGAAAGTTGGGTCTCTTTGGAAATCGCCATTATCATCTAGTGTTCCCCACGCAAATAAAGGAACAGCTCTACCATCTTTTTGTGCAGGTAATACATTTTTAATATAAGAAGATGTAGTTTGGAAATCAATATTTGTTTCCCCTCTTAAAAATGCAAGTCTTGTTGACTTTTTACCTTTCATACCAAATACTGGTTGAGTTTTAATATCTAATAAATCAAATGCAAGTAATGCAATTAAATCCATAGAAGTTGCACCTTGAGATCCAAACTTTAATTCTTGAGAACTAAGCTTATCTAAATCATCAATACTATTAACTCCTAGTTTAGATGATACATAAACAACTCCACCAGTTGGTGAAGAGATTACTGCTTTCCAGTTTTTATAATCATATCTTACTCTTTTATCTCCAAGAAGAAATGGGATTTGAGTTGAAGCAGATGAAGCAAAAATTGTTAAACCATCTTTTGAAGCTCTTTTTGCAAAGAAGTTTGCACCTTTAGTTGAACCACCACCTGGCATATTTTTAATTACAACAGTTGGTTGTCCTGGAAGATTTTTAGAAATTAAAGGAGCATAAAATCTACTCCATTTATCAGTTCCTCCACCAGCTTTATAAGGAACTATCCATTCAATTGTTTTTCCTTTAAAACTAACCTCTTTTGCCGTTGCAACATTTACTAGCATCCCTAGTGCTAGAGTTGAAGCTAAAATTGTCTTTGCCATTTTACCTGTAAACAGGGTTCCTTTTCTAGTCATCATGTTAAATCCTTTTTTTGATTTTATGTTGGAAGATTAACATTGGATTCTGGCATGAACCTTGCAGAATTGTAAGTTTTATATTTAGATTTGAAATGCTATTTTATTGCTATGTTTAGGGCTTTTTTTGCAAGATTATTGACAGAATCCAATGTTAATATCACACATTGATTTTATTTAGTGACTGCTAGATAAAAAATCTACATAAAAAAGGAATAAAATGGGGAAATCATATAAAAGAAGCCTTATTGCTGCATTTTTAATAGTATCAACAGGTTCACAAGTTTTAGCTTCTGATTCAGTAGTAGAAGCTTTTACAAATGGAAAAGTAAAAGGTGAATTAAAATCATATTATTTTAATGAAGCTTACGATTCTGCTACATCATCAGATAATAGTGTATGGGCAAATGGTATAAAATTAGGATATAAAACTGATTCATATAAAGGGATAAGTTTAGGAGCGACATTTCAAGGAGCTGATGTTACATCTATAGATGATGATGCCAATAAACAGAATAAAACCATGAATGCTGGTGGAGCAGTTTTATCAGAAGCTTATGTAAACTACAAATATAAAAATACACAATTTAAAGGTGGTAGACAGTTTATCTCTTTACCTTTAATAAAAGGTTCTGGTTCAAGACTTATAAAAGAATCATTTGAGGGATATTTTTTATCTAACACAGATATACCTGATACACTTATCTCTTTAGGAAAAATCACTAAATATCAAACAAGAACAGATGCAGTTACATCAACAACTAATGCCGCATCATTTACAAACTCAGATTCAAATACTGGTGATGTTGGGGAATTTAATAAAATTGGAACTAATGGAGCTATATCTTTATATTTAAAGAATAAGTCAATTGAAAACTTAACTATTCAAACTCACTATGTTGATTTTATTGATGAAGTAGCTGATTTATATATTGATGCTAAATATAATTTTGGTGGAGAGTTTAAACCATATATTGCAGCACAATACTATAATTCAAACTATGATAATAGTGCAACAAAAGATAGCTTTATGACAGGATATAAAGTGGGTGCAACATTTGCAGGTTATAATATACATGCTTCATATACTTCAACAGATGATGATGGAAATGTAAATAGAGGTATTGGTGAAGCTGCAACAGCATCATTTACCTCTGCTACATCAACTACAGGAAACTATACAGCAGGAACAGATACTTGGCAAGTAGGAGTTTCTAAAAAGTTTGGTGACTTATCAGCGGAAGTGAAGTACACAAGTAGTGATGCTGAATTAAAAAAGAATGACTTAGACCAAATATATTTAGGGTTAAAATATAAATTCTCTGGTGAGCTTAAAAATCTTTCATTATCAACTGAATATACTATTTATGACTATGGTTTAGGTAATGAAGCAAAAGAAAAAAATGAATTAAGAGCAAAACTAATTTATAAATTCTAATGATTATCTTCTAAAATTAGAAATCAAAATGCGCGAACAAGAAAAAAGGGAGCTAAGACTCCTTTTTTTAATTTTATCTATACTTGCAAGATTTATGACAGAAAAATAAAGTACTATTCGAAAAAATTAAAAAGGATTAACATGAGACAATATAGAACAGCTGATCTTTGTGATGAAAATCAAGATAAAAAAATTCAAGTATTATCCCACAAATTCAAAAACTATGGTGGAAAAAAAAGATTTAAAGGAAGAGTAAAAACTATTAAAATTGAAAAAAGTAATTGGGCAGTAATTGATGTGCTAAAAAATGAATCAGGTAAAAATAAAGTTTTAGTTATTGATGTTGAAGAAGCTCCTTATGGTATTGTTGGAGATAAAT
Source organism: Arcobacter arenosus (assembly GCF_005771535.1). Taxonomy (NCBI): domain Bacteria; kingdom Pseudomonadati; phylum Campylobacterota; class Epsilonproteobacteria; order Campylobacterales; family Arcobacteraceae; genus Arcobacter; species Arcobacter arenosus. Next base: position 667,340 of record NZ_VANU01000001.1, on the reverse strand, counting down.
TATCTACTCTTGCAGAAAGAAATCAATATGAAGCTATAATCATAAATGGATTTGTTAGAGATACAATGGAAACAAAAAAATTTAATATTGGACTTTTTGCACTAGGGACTTGTCCTTTAAGAAATTTTGATAAAACACCATCACAATTAGGTATTGATTTATATTTTGGAAATGTTTCTTTTAAAGAAGATGATTATATATATTGTGATGAAGATGGAATTATTATTTCAAATGAAAAGCTTATATAGAAGAATCTCTATTCCTTTGTCAGTATTCTGCCAGAAATATATTTTATAATAGTTTTAAAAATTTAAAGGTGTAAATATGAATTATAAAAAACTATTTTTCCCAATTGGTGGAGGGAATGGATTAGAAGAAAGAATATATGGGGCACTGCTAATAGCAAAAAAATTTAATATAAAACTGGAAGTTTTAAAATCTGTACTTAAATCCAATACAAGTCTTTATAAGTCATACGCAATGCCAGAAGAGTTACAAAATGAGATTGATGCGATTATAAATACAAAGTTTGATGATGAAAAAAAAGAGTTTATCAATCTTTTTAATAAAGTTTTAGAAAAAGTTGATTTAGATGATTCTTTAGTTCATTTAAAAATAAAAGAGGGATTAAGAAGTTCTCTTGTGGAACAAGAATCAAAATATTGTGATTTAGTTATTGCAGCAGCTCCACCTTCTGGTGTAACAACGGCAACCTTTGAAACCTCAGTACTTAAAAGTGGAAAACCAGTATTAATGTTTCCACGAATAATGAGAAATTTTTCAATGGATTCTGTAATTATTGGATGGAATAATTCTACAGAAGCCTCAAGAGCAGTTACTTCTTCTATTGAGATTTTAAAACAAGCACAAAAAGTACATATTGTATCTTCTACTGAGTACACAGAAGACTCAGAAACTATGTCAAATCTTATTGCTTATTTAAAAGAGCATGATGTAGATGCAAGTTTTGAAATAGTAAAAACAACAAGAATCCCAGGACAAGCTCTTTTAAATGCTGCACTTGATGGAAATTTTGATTTAATTGTTGCAGGAGCTTATGGACATAAAGGATTAAAGGAACTAATGTTTGGTGGAGCAACTAGGTACTTATTAGAAAATTCAACCTTACCAGTTTTTATGTCTCATTAATTATGGTAGAATTATCTTATGAAGATATTACTAGTTGAAGATAATGAAAAATTAGCAAATGCTGTTTTAAAAAAACTTGAAAACAATGGATATTGTGTTGATATGTTTTTTGATGGAGATGAGGGGCTTTATGCCTTAGAATCTTCTTTTTATGATTTATTAATTCTAGATTTAGGTCTTCCTGGAATTGATGGTATTGATATAATTAAAAAATTAAGAAATCTTCATAAGACAATACCTATACTTATAATCTCTGCACGTGATGAACTTGATCAAAGAATATTTGGCTTAGAGTGTGGAGCTGATGATTATTTATGTAAACCCTTTGAATTAAATGAAGTTATAGCAAGAGTTCAAGCACTTCTTAGAAGAACAAAATACCATGTACACAGTAAAATAACCTATAATGATTTAGTATATGACACCCAAAATAGGACTTTATCAAGGGCAGATAAATATATTGAACTAAGTAAAAGAGAATTAGCTATTTTTGAAAACCTATTACTAAATTTAGATACTGTTTTAAGTAAAGAAAATATTGTTGAACATATTAGTACTTATACAGAATCTATTCATCCCTCATCAGTTGAAACCTATGTATCAAGGATACGTAAAAAACTTGGAGATTCAATTAATCTTAAAACAGCAAGGGGATTAGGATATATTTTGAGTAGTAAATGAAAAATATACAATCGATAAAATCAAGGCTTTTAATATCCTTAACTCTTCCTCTAACAATTGGCGCTATTTTATTGGTTTTAGTTATATATTTTATAGTTCAAGATAAAGTAAATAAACACTTCGATAATACATTATATGCTACTGCAAAAAGTATGGAAGATAGTATAAATATTAAAAATGGCAGATTAATTGTTAATCTTCCATATTTTGCAATTGATTTATTAGCTTCAAATAGTGATGGATTAGTATTTTATTCTATTGTAAATGAGAAAAAAAAAGTTCTTACGGGATATAAAAATTTATTAAGAGATGATTTATTAGCTAATAATGACAAACTATTTTATTATACTACATATGCAGGTGCAAGATTAAGAGTAGTATCATTTAAAACATCTTTAGCAAGTGCAGGTAAAGTACATTTTGCAACAATTACAATAGGTGAAACCCTTGAGGGAAGAGAAACTACAATAAATGAGATTTTAACTATTCTTTTTATTGTAATTCTTTCAGTTATAATCTTCACTCTTTTAGTTTCATTTTTTGCTGTTAAAAATGGATTGTTACCCTTATATAAATTGAAACAAATCATTCAAAAAAGAGATTCTAAAGATTTAAAACCCATACATTTTGATGCTCCAAAAGAGATTGAAGATGTTGTTAATAGTATAAATATTTTATTAACAAGAAGTAGGGATACTATTAAATATATAGAACAGTTTAATTCTGATGTTTCTCATCAGTTAAGAACACCTTTAGCTGAATTAAAAGTTCAGTTAGAAGAGTACCATGAAAACAATAATTGGGACTATGTAGAATTAAATAAAGTTGTTAATACAATGTCTCATATAACTGAACAATTATTGCTTTATGCAAAAACTAATCCTAGTACAATAGATAAAACATATTTAAAAAGGATAAATCTTAATAGTTTTTGTAAGGAATATGCTTTAAAAGTTTCATCAAAAGTATATTCAAAAGGGTTTGAATTTGCTTTTGAAGATATTGATGAAGATATATTTATAGAAGCTGATGAAATTATGTTAAGAAGTATGTTGGATAATATTCTCAATAATGCTTTACATTATGCCCTTGATGATTTTGGAAATCCAATAGGTACAATAACTCTTTTTCTAAAAAGACATAATAATACTATTTGGTTAAGTATAAAAGATGAAGGTAAAGGTATTAATAAAAAAGATTTAAATACTATTTTTGATAGATTTTATAGAGTTGATTCTAAAAAAAGTGGAAGTGGTTTAGGTTTAAATATTGTAAAACAAATTGCATCTTTACACCGTGCAAAAGTTGAAGCAATAAACAATAATGGATTAGTTGTTTCTATTATTTTCCCATTAAAATAATAAAAAAATTTGAGAAAGAAGAAGAGCCTTAATAGACTCCTCTTTTTATTTACTAGAAAGTTTATTCTTCGTAAACTTTTCGATGATTGTCGAACCAAATAAAGATAATACTAATAAAGCTAAAATCACTAAAGTGATAGGTCTTTCAAATATGTATGAAATATCACCACCTGAAATTTGTAATGTTTGAACTAAATTACTCTCTGCCATTTTTCCTAATAGCATACCAATAACAGTCGCAGGAACAGAGAAGTTATATCTTCTAAATAGCCAACCAATAATTGCAAATACTAAAACAGCTGTTGGTCCTGCCATATTTCCAGTTAAACCAAAAGCTCCAGCAGTAGCTAAAACTAAAACAGAAGGAACTAAGTATGTCATTTTAACTTTAATAATTGATGCTAATATTGGTATTAAAATAAGACCTAAAGCTATTAGTAAAAATACTTGTCCAAAGTTAGCAAAAATAATAGCATAAACTATATCCATCTCTTCTCTAATAAATTGTGGACCACCTGTAATATTGTGCATAGCAAAGGCAGCAAGCATAACTGCTGTTGCACCACCACCTGGAATACCAAGTGCTAAAAGAGTAGCCATTGAACCAGCTTCAGATGTACTATTTGCTGATTCTGAAGCAACTACACCTTTAGGATTTCCTTTTCCATAACTATCTGGGTCTTTATCTCTTCTTTTTGTTTCAATATATGAAAGTAAATTCGATACAGAAGAACCAACCCCTGGAACAGCTCCAATTATAACACCAATAAAACTTCCTCTTATTAGTATTGCCGGATACTTAAATGCTTGTTTAAAACCTTTCATAATATATGAAATACGAACTTTTCTTTGACTTTCATCTTCAACTAAAAATTCAGAATTAACAAGTTTAAAAAGTTCAGATGCAGCAAACATACCCATCATTGCTGGAATTACAGGAACACCATCTGCAAGAAGTTCTATATTCATAGTTCCTCTCATAACTCCTACTTCACTAAATCCTATTGTTCCAATTAGAAGACCAAATAATCCGGCAATTAAACCTTTGATTATATGTTTTCCTGTCAAACTTGCAATCAGAGTTAATCCCCATAAAATTACCATGAACATTTCTGAAGGACCTAATTTTAATACAAAACCTGACATTGGTTTAATTAAGAAAAATAATAAAACATATCCTAATAATACACCAAAAGTAGAAGAACCTAAAGCCAAACCTAAAGCTTCATTATGTTTTCCATTTCTAGCCATTGGATATCCATCAAATGCTGTTGCAATAGCAGAGGATGTACCTGGAATATTCATTAAAATTGCAGGAACTCCTGCTCCAAAACCACCACCAGTGAATATTGCAGTTAAAAACAACATTGCTTGTAAAAAATCCATATAAAGTGTCATTGGCAAAAATATTGCCATTGCCATAGATGTTTGAAGTCCTGGTGTTGCTCCAAAAAATAATCCAATCATAATCCCTGGAATAACTACTAGCCAATATTCTGGTTGAGAAAACAATAAACTTAGTGCTTCAGATGCCGAAGCAATATCAATTAAATCCATTTTTTTCTCCTAATAATCTGTTGGTAGTATCATCATAGGCATAGGATATGGTAACATCTGTGAAAAAAAGTATGCAATTATAAAACCATAAACTAAACTATAACCCAAAATCCACGGAAATCTACTTTCACCATGGAAAAACAAAAATAATCCTAAAAAAAGTACAGTACCAATATCAAAGCCTAAATACTCTAGACTTAAAATATATAATGTAAATAGAATTATTACAGGAATTACCGAAGATATACTCTCTTTTTCCTCTTCTTTTACTTTCATATCGTTTTGTGTAAAGAATTCATAAATACATAAACATAAAGTAATAGCTACTATAGGAAGAATAAGAACTATATTTTCTAAACTGCTTGAGGCATTATGTGTATCAACGCCATACCACAATACAAAAGCAGCTAAGCATAGTATTACTATGCTATTAGCTATTTTTTCTTTTGATAAAGCCATGGCTTATCCTTATTTTTTTAATAAGTGAGAGTATGACTTAAAGATTTCAAATGATTCTTGAATTAATTTATTAGATTGCTCAGGACCAGTCCAAGTATAACCTATATCACTCTTTTTAAGAAACTTTTGAACACCTTTTGTTGCTAAAGTTCTTTTAATTCCATCAACTAATTTTGTATATCTTTCTGGATATTTCTCTTTAAATGTAGCAGGAACAGCAAACCCTCTCATTGAACCACTAAATACAGGTAATTTTATACCACTTGAAGCAATAGATTCATTTAATGTTGGAGCATCCCATTGTTTCATTCTTTCATCTTTAACAATTGCAATTGGTTTTATAAACTCTCTAATACTTTCACTTCCTTGTGCTGATATAGCAATTAAATCAACTTGCCCACCTGCAACTGCAGTTCTTGCTTTTCCACCACTACTGTAAGTAACTAAATTTAAGTTTTCTTGAGGAATATTAAATTTCTCTAATAAAAGTTTTAACATTAAATGTCCACCTGAACCTTGAACAACAGCAGCTTTAACTGTTTTTGGCTCATTTTTTATTGCTTCAATAACTTCCATCATTGAGTTGTATTTTGAATTTTTATTTAATGCAAAAAGTTCAAAGTCAAACCATTGAATATTTAAAAAGTCAAAATCTGTCATTTTATATTTTGCATTACCAGAAAGAATTGTATTTGCTAGATATGGTGCAAAAGTTGATGCAAAAACTGTATATCCATCAGCAGGTTTTGATAATACATAATTTGCAGCAATTTGAGTTCCTGCTCCTTTTTTGTTTACAACTTTTACTCTTGTTTCTAGTTCATCAGAAAGAAATGATGTCATAGAACGTGTCATTCTGTCTGCACTTCCCCCTATACCAAATCCAACAACCATATTAATTGGTTTTTTAGTTGGATAATCATCAGCTAATAAGTTTGATCCACCTAGAAGTCCAAATCCTAGTACTGCAGTTGCAGCTACTTTTAATGTCGATTTCACAATATTTGTATACATAATCACTCCTATTTTTAAGTTATATTGAAACTTTAACAGATGAATCTGGCAAAATGCTGACAAGTTTATATTTAATTAGTATTAACTACTTAATCTCTTTTTTTGCTTAATTAAATGATAAACCCCAAATTAAACCTTATTTAAATACAATACGCTTTTAATAAATACCAATAGTCATTGATGGCTTTATTATATTGATTTATACAGTTATTGTTTAAGGAAAAAATATTATGGAAGATAATGGAATAGAATTACTTGTTTTATTGGATATCTCAGGTTTAGAAGATAAACAAAGATTTGAAAAACATTTAAAAAGAGAAGGATTTAAAACAGTTGAGGGGGAAGATTTCGTTTATACTGCAAAATCTTCAACAACTACATTTTCAACAAAGGCTTATATTTTAGAGGTTTTTAAAGAAGGTCTTAGAAAACAAGAGTTTAAAGGTAGTGCAAATATGGTTTTTTTACTTAATGAAACACCATATCCAGCTTATTATTTTGATAAAAATACAAATGAGTTTGAACTAGTAAAAGAGTAGTATTGAAAAATATTTATGAATTTCTAAAGGGTTTAAAAGATAATAAAGAGTTAAAATCTTGCCAGCTTTTAATTGTAAATGATGATAAACAAGCACAAATTGCTAATGATATAGTTTCATTTTTAGGTTTTGAATCTTTTGTATTATCTGATTTTAGGGCAAATTTTGGTGATGATTTACTCTCTTTTAGTGAAGAATTACAAGGTATTACTAAAACTTTAAACGATTATTATTCTTATAAAAAAGAGAATAAAATTTTAATCTCACCAATTAGAACTGTATCTTTCCCTATGCCAAAAGATACTTGTTTTGATTCCTTTGAAATCTCATTTGCTGATACATTAAAACTAGAAGATTTAAAAGATAAACTTCATAACTGGGGATACTATTTTGTTGATATTGTAACCTCTGAAGCAGAAGTTTCAATTAGAGGTGATATCCTTGATATTTGCCCCCTTGGTAGTGAAAAAGGGTTTAGAGTATCTTTATTTGATGATGAAGTTGAATCAATTAGAGAGTTTGATATTGAAGATCAAAAATCTTCAAAAGATGAGATTGAATCTTTTAAAATAACCCCTGCATTTTTAGCTTTAGATGAAGAAACCTTAGAAGATATAAATGAGCAAATAGAATTAGTTGAATCTGATGCTTTTATTAAAGATATTCACTCTTTAGGTTTTTGGTATTTAGGAGATTTAGGTGAGTATTTACCACAAAAACTAAACTCTTTTATTACCCATGAAGCCTTGGATGAACTTGATGAGGTTTATGTTTTTGAAGATAAAAGATTAAACAAAGACAAGTTTTTAACAATCCCTCAAATTACATATTCAAAAGATTATCAAGAGATAGCCCCTGCAAATATAAAAGAGTTTTTAAGCTTCCATGAGGGCAAAAAAGTAACTATTATTTCATCTTCTGAGGCTAAAGTAAAATCCTTTGATTTAGAACTTTCAAATGAAAAAATAAACTATGTATTTAATAACTCAATTATAAATTTAGTTTCAAATGATGAAGTGATTATTTCATTAAATAAAGAGATTAAAAAAAGAAGAAAGAAAAAAGTAAGGCTTGTTCTTGATGAGTTACAAAATGGAGATTTTGTAGTTCATGAAAAACATGGTATTGGACAATACAAAGGGATTGAGCCAGTTGTAGTTATGGGTGCAAAAAGAGATTTTGTAGTTGTAATGTATGCCGGTGATGATAAACTTTTACTTCCCGTTGAAAACATTGATTTAATTGACAGATATGTAGCTGATGGTAGTTCTTATGCTGTTGTTGATAAGTTAGGTAAGGGAAGTTTTGCCAAACTAAAAGAGAAAGTAAAAGATAGACTTTTTGCAATTGCAAATGATATTATAAAAATAGCAGCTGCTAGAGAACTTGTAAATGGTATTAAAATCAACACAAACAAACAGCTTTTAACAGACTTTGCAAAAAAAGCAGGTTTTGATTACACAAAAGATCAAAAAAGAAGTGTTAAAGAGATTTTTGATGATTTAAATTCAGGTAGAGTTATGGATAGACTTCTTTCTGGAGATGTTGGATTTGGTAAAACTGAAGTTGCAATGAATGCAATGTTAGCAGTTGTATTAGATGGACATCAGACACTTTTTGTTTGCCCTACAACACTACTTGCATCTCAACACTATCATGGTATTAAAAAAAGATTTGATGAGTTTGGTATAAAAGTTGCTAAACTTGATGGTAAATCAACTACAAAAGAAAAGAATGAAGTTAAGAAATCACTTGAAAACGGTGATATTCAAGTGGTTATTGGAACCCACTCACTTTTAAGTGTAAAAACAAAAGATTTGGCCCTTGTTATTATTGATGAAGAGCATAAATTTGGTGTAAAACAAAAAGAGAAATTAAAACAATTAAGAGAAGATGTGCATATTTTCTCAATGTCAGCTACTCCAATTCCTAGAACACTAAATTTAGCACTTTCAAAACTAAAAGGGATGAGTTCATTACTTACTCCTCCAAGTGAAAGACTAGGGGTTAGAACCTATGTAAAAGAGTATAGTGAAAAATTAATCAAAGAGATAGTTTTAAGGGAAAAAAGAAGAGGTGGTCAACTTTTTTATGTTCATAATAACATTGCTTCAATTGAAGCTAAAAAAGCTGATATTGAAGAAATTGTTCCCAATATTAAAATAGAGATTATTCACTCAAAAATTAAACCAGCAGATGCAGAAAAACTAATAGAAAGATTTGAAAATAAAGAGTTCGATATCTTACTTGCAACATCTATTGTTGAATCTGGACTTCATTTACCAAATGCAAACTCAATTATTATTGATGGTGCTGATAGATTTGGTATTGCAGATTTACATCAGTTAAGAGGAAGAGTTGGTAGAAGTAATAAAGAGGGATTTTGTTACTACGTGGTTGAAGATAAGAAAAAAATTACAGATGATGCAATCAAAAGATTAGTTGCTCTTGAATCAAACTCATATTTAGGAAGTGGTACAGCTTTAGCCCATCAAGACTTAGAAATCAGAGGTGGTGGAAATATTATTGGTGAAGCACAAAGTGGACATATCAAACAAATTGGATATGGTTTATATTTAAAAATGCTTGAAGATGCACTGGCAACTCTAAGTGGGGATAAAAAAGAAGAATCTGAATCTGTAGATATCAAATTAGCAATCTCAGCTTATATTTCAAGTGATTATATAGTTGAAGATAGAGTAAGACTTGAACTTTATAGAAGACTTTCAAAATGTAAAGATAAAGATGAAGTTTATGTTATAGAAGAGGAGATGGAGGATAGATTTGGTAAACCTGACATCCCAACAAAACAATTCTTGGAACTTATTATTATAAAAATTCTTGCAATTTCTAAAGGAATTAAGACAATTAGTTCTTATGAAATGAATATCACTTTAACAAAATCAGATGATACAAAAGAAACTATAAAGTCTTCAAGTAAAGATGATGATGATATTATTTCTGCAACTTTACAATATTTAAGAAAGTAATAAACAATTGCTTTCTTAAGTTGTCGTACTTGTTAATATGGTATAATCGCAACACTTATAAAACACAAATTTCAATATAGTTTTGTTCTATTTTCAAAAAGGGGGAAATCAAAGTACAATGAAAATAAGGCTTTTGTTTCTATTCGTACTATCTTCGATTTTAATTATAGGGTTAACTTTTTTTTATATTGAGTATGATAAAAATCGACATCTTGAAAAAGTTACAAAAGACTATGTTAAAGCTTATAATACTGTATATAATGATGAAAAAGATTTAAGTTATGTTATATTAAAAAACTTTTTAGACTTAGGCAATATACAAAATAGACTTTATAATTTTGATAAATTACCAAAAAATATGCAAGATTATATAAGAGAGGTAACTTATAACGAGTTACAAGAAAGATATAATAATTATAAATTCTTAGGAATTAGACAAGTTCATATACATCTTCCTGATAATACAAGTTTTTTAAGAATGCATTTACCCCAAAAATTTGGAGATAATTTAACAGGGATAAGACCAACTGTTGAGTATGTTAATAAAAACAAAAAAGAGATTGATTCTTTTGAAGAGGGTCGTGTTCAATATGGACTAAGATTTGTTTATCCAATTTTTAGGGATGATATTCATGTGGGAAGTATTGAAATCTCATTTGGAGCCTATGCCCTTATTTCTAAATTAATAAATGAATATGGTGTTTTAAGTAATTTTTTTATCAAAAAATCAATAGTTAACAAAAAAACTTTTAGTTTCTCTAATACTAGATATATAAGTTCACAACATGAAGATTTTTATTTAGATAAAGAGATTGTTGATAAATTAAAAGAGGTTTCAAAAAAGGATTATGTAAATCTTCTTCCTCCTAAAAAGACAATAAATCAAATTAGGGAAATTGGTATAGGCGTAACCCCTGCTTCTATATATGTTGATTCTTTTAATTCAATTATTACTGTAATACCAATATTTAATAAATTAACAAAAGAAAATATAGGTTTTTTAACAATTAGAAGTAATGGCTTAGTTATAAAAGACTCTGTGTTTTTTGCATATGTAATAATGTTTGGATCGATTTTCACTCTTGCATTAATCGTTTATATCTTTTTTATTATAAGTTCAAAGGGAAGATTATTTAGATCTATGCTTAGATATTCAAGTGAAGAGGTTTTTATATTAGATTTAGATGGTAATTTAATTGATTGTTCTTTAAAAGCATCAAAGAAATTAGGTTATTCAATGGATACTATGAAAACTTTAAATATAAGCCATTGGGATAAAAATATGTCTTTAGAAGACTTTAAAAAAATGGCTGAAACTTTAGATGAAGAACCTAAAACTTTTAATAGAATATTTACAAAAAGAAATGGTTTTACCTACGATGCAGAAATAAGTATAAATCTATTTGATATTGATGGGAAAAAAGTAATTTATTCTTCCGTTAGAGATATTTCTGAACACAATAGAATATTAGAGATTTTAGATTATGAACGAAATAAATATAGAAATATATTAGAACTCTCTTCAGATGGTATCCATATTATTGATGCAAAAGGAAGATTAATAGAATTCTCTGAAACTTTTGCCCAAAATCTTGGTTATACAAGTGAAGAGTTAGAAGAACTTAGTGTTTTTGATTGGGATGTGGGACTTTCATATGATGATATACTAAGTAAAACAGAAAACTTAATAAAAAAACCTGATACCTTTGAAACAAAACATAGAAGGAAAGATGGTTCTATTTTTGATGTTCAAATCACTGCTAAGGGTATTGAAATTGAGGGAGAAACCTATCTTTATGCTTCACAAAGGGATATAAGTGTATTAAAAAATAAAGAAAAAGAGATTAATAATATAAATAAAAAACAAAAGTCTTTATTATCTTTATTTGAAAAAGGTGATTCTGTTTTATTTAAATGGAAAAATGATGAAAATTGGTCAACTGAGTATGTGTCTTCTAATGTTAAAAATCTTTTAGGGTACTCAAAAGAAGAGTTTTTATCTAATAAAATTAAATACGCTACTTGTATTCATGAAGATGATTTCAAAAAGGTTAAATCTGAAGTTGAATCTTCAGTTAATAATAAAAAAGAGTTTTTTAAGCATTCTCCATATAAGGTTATTACAAAAGAGGGGAAAACAAAATGGATATTGGATTATACAGTTACAGAAAAAAATAGTTATGGTGAAATAGAGTACTTTATTGGTTATTTAATTGATATCTCTGAACATGAGAACCTTATTGCAAATCTTGAAAAATTTGTTGATGCTCAAGAGAATATAATAATATTAAGTAATGGTGAAAAAATATCATATGCAAATAAAAAGTTTTTTGATTTCTTTGGCTTTAATGATTTAAAAAGTTTCCATGAAAATTATAATTGTATCTGTGAAAGATTTTTAGAAAATGAGAAGTTTTTCCATATAGGAAAAATTGGAGGTTCTAAAAAGTGGATTGATCAAATTGAAAAATTGCCTGACAATAAAAAAGTTGTATCTATGTTAAGTAAACACTTTGAAGTTCATGCCTTTTTTGTAAATGTAAATAAATTTGATGAAAATCTTTTAATTGTGAGTTTTACTGATATTACTCAAACAATGATTGAACAAATTGCCCTTGAAGAAAAAGTTGTCCATGATAAGTTAACAGGTGCTTATAATAGAGAATATTTTGAAAAAAATTATAAACTACTTTTACAAAGATATGAAAAGGATGGTTTACTTGCCTTAGCTTTTTTAGATATTGATTACTTTAAAAAAGTAAATGATAGATATGGACATGATATTGGAGATGAGGTTTTAATTAAATTTGTTGAAACAATAGATAAATATTCTAGAGAATCTGATATTTTAATTAGATGGGGTGGAGAAGAGTTTATTTTAATATTAAAATTAAAAAGAAAAAAAGACCTATTCCCAACCTTAGAGAAATTAAGAAGTCTTATAGAAACAGTTTCTTTCCCTCAAGTTGGTAATATAACTTGTTCTATGGGAGCAACTATTCATAAAGAAAATGAAAATATCTATACAACAGTAAAAAGAGCTGATAAAGCAGTTTATGATGCAAAAGCCCAAGGACGAAATAAAGTTATTATAGATATTTAAAAAGTGTTATTAATTTGATATTAACAACACTCCTGTTCACATTTGTTAAGTGCATTTAATCCTTTCTCATCTTCAGCTTTTTCAAACAATTCATCTAAATAAAAACTATTAGAACAAACCAAATAAAGTAAGGCCTCTTTTTCATCATCTTTTGGATTTCTAGTATAATAGGCTTTTGGAATCATCGGAACAACTTTTTTCCAATAAATATTCATGTTTTTTGGATTTTCTAAAACCCTTAACATATTATCTATAACTACACAAGCATTTTCAAAACAATCTATATTTTTAAAACTTATATAGCTTTCATCAACTCTTATTTCATTATTTGTCATAGACTCTCCTTGTTGTATTTATATACAATTATATATTTAAGCTTGTCTATTTACTATGTTACAATATGAATAATTAGTGACATTTTACGAAAATTGTAGGAAATATGGCAGAAATATCAAGTTTAACTTTTCATTATGTATTAAAATCTTTAGAAAAAATAACATCTATAAAAGTTGATGAGATGTTACAATTAGCTGATATTCCCTCTGAAGTTATCTCTTGTCATGAAAATAAAATTGATAGTAAAAAATTATCATCAATTTTTAGATATTGTGCTAAAAAATCAAATAATCCATATTTAGCTTTGCATATAGGTCAAGCAACTTCATATCAATCTTTAGGGATTTTAGGTTACTTACTTTTAAATACAAAAAATCTAAAACAGATAATTGAAAAATTCAACACTTATCAAAAACTAATAAGTGGACATTTCAAGTTTTATTTCAATGATGATGGAACATATTACAAATTGGCTATTTATATAAATGAAAACCCAATGATTCCAGTTCCAAATTTTCATGCTCAGGTACATCTATCATCTATTGTTTCAATTCTTTCACAAATATTAGGAGAAAAGGTGTTCCCTGACTATACTTGTTTTTCTCAAAAAGCAGAAGAAAATCTAGAAGAATATATAAAGATTTTTGGAAATAATATAAGTTTTGAAAAACAAGAAAATGCAATTTTTTTTAAAAAAGATAGACTTAATATCCCTGTAAAAAACTCAAACTCTTCTATGTTAGAATATTTTGAAAATCAAGCAAATAAAATTTTAGATGAACAAAAACAAGAGTCATGGTATTTCAAAGTAGAAAAAGAGATATTAAAAAATATAGGAGTAAATGAAATCACCATTGAGTTGATTGGAAAAAATCTTAATCTTTCTCCAAGAACACTCCAAAACTATTTAAAAGCTGAATCAAAAACTTTTAGAAAAGCTTTAGATAGTATAAGACAAAAATTGGCAAATCATTATATTAAAAATACAAAAATGGACTTAGGTACAATCTCTATTTTTTTGGGATATAGTGAACCAAGTTCTTTTTTTAGGGCATACAGAAGATGGTATAATACAACTCCAAAACAAAAAATAAATCAATCTTATTAAACTGTCGTTAATTAACAATTCCCATATTATCGTGCTTGTAGGTCTTGGTGTGTCGATTTTGTGCTAAAATCATCTAAAAAAGTAGTTTTTCTTTCTCTTTTTGACTTGATATATTTAGAATATCTACTAAGTGTAATGCTTGGATTTTTATGTCCTAGCATTTGAGATACCCAAAGTAAATCCTCTCCATTAGAAAGCATATTTGAAGCGAAACTATGTCTTAATTGATATATTCCTCTTTTTTCAAGATTGCAAGTTTTTAAGAGTTTATCCCAAGAGTAGTTGAAATTTGCACTTGATAAGTAAGGTAAGTTTTTTGTATTAAGAAAAACATACTCCCTATTTCCAGTTATCTTGAATTGTTCTCTCAAATAGATTTCACATTGACTAAGCATATCAATAGTCCTAATCCCTGATTTAGTCTTAGAATCTGTTATATAAATATCTCCAATATTTAAATTAACATTTTCCCATTTAAGATTAAGTATCTCGTTTGGTCTTGCACCAGTATAAAACAAAATAGGAATTAAGTTTTTTAAAATAGGTGGAGCATTTTTTATTAGCTTTTGAATTTCTAATAAGTTAAATGGATTAATTGAATAGTCAGTTGTGCTTGATGGCTTCTTAATTACCAATGGGCTTGAAGTAATAAACTCTCTAATAAGTGCTTTCTCAAAAGATGGTCTTAGTATTGCTTCACAAGTATTTATACTTTGTCTATCATCAAAAGTTTTATACCATTCTTCAATATGTCTAGGCTTGATTTCTGATACTAACATTTTGCTAAAATATGGTACAATTTTACTATTATATAAACTATCGTAACTACGATAAGATGAAGTTTTAAGAGTGCTTTCTTTTTCTCTTAGGACTTCTTCGCACAATTCAATTAGTTTAGGCACACTTTTACCAACATTAAATTTTATAAAGAACTCATCATTTTTACAATATGACTCAAATAATTTTCGGTTTGCTTTTGTATCTTTTAGCTTTGTGGAAAATCTCTCCCCATTTATGCGAACATAAAGCATCCCTTTACGATTAAAGAATTTCATTTCTTTTCCTTATACTCTTTAATCGCACTTTCTATAAAACTGATTTTAGACTTATTTCCCTTAATGTTTTTGATAAAGTGTTTGCCTTGCCTAAACCTTCCATCTTTCATCATATTTTCAAGTGTGCTATTACTGATACCTAAATATTCTAAAACATCACTTCTTTTAGTTAAATCATATTCATGTTTAACTTCTTTTTTAATCTCTTTTATCTCTAACTCTAAAGATTCTATTTTTTCAAATAGTTTAGGAATAAGACTTAAATGTTCAAATATCCCTAATTGATTTTCTTTTGCACTTTCATTCTTACTCATAGTTCTACCTTCACATTAACTTCACTAATATATTGTGTATCTTCATCTATGCAATCAAAACCATCAAAACTAATATCCTTGATTTCCAACTTTGTCTCTTGCTGATACT
Organism: Arcobacter arenosus; assembly: GCF_005771535.1. Lineage (NCBI taxonomy): Bacteria > Pseudomonadati > Campylobacterota > Epsilonproteobacteria > Campylobacterales > Arcobacteraceae > Arcobacter > Arcobacter arenosus. Next base: position 651,565 of record NZ_VANU01000001.1, on the reverse strand, counting down.
TATTCAAAAGTTTTTGTATCTCTTTTTCAAGTTTTTCTTTTTTATCAATTGCTGTTTTTATTTTCATTATTTACTCCTGTTTTTAAAAGATGTTTAGCCTTATCTAAACAAACTGCTAATTCTCTTAACTCATCACCATCTAGAATTTTCTTGTCAATAGTTACTTCAAGCGATTCTGAATCTACAGCACTAAAAGTAGCAATTAGATCTGTTTCATTATCTTCAAATATTTCAAAGTTAGTTGGAAATGATGCCATTACTTCACCTTCTAAGTCATTGCGAAAATGATTATGACTAAAATCAAAATAATAAACCAAAACGTAACGGACAAAATTGTATCTCTCCCATTTTCATGTATATATCTTGGTTCGGGTGCTTTTGGCTTTGGTATTTCTTCTCTTTTTTTCATCTAATATCCTTTTAATGCAATAGCATAGATATACTATGCTATTTATTTTCTGTTCTTCCTAGCTCACAAGATATTTGAAAATATTTATCAACTTTTATAGCTTTTTTTATCCTCTTACTGGCTTGAAATATTTTACTCTTATCTAGTTTGCCCATATTTACAAGTTCGTTCATAACTGAAAGCAAATCAGCTAGTTCATTTTCTATTTTTTCTTGATTCGATAAAGTCTGATTCGGCTCAAAATCATCAAGACCAAATAGAATAGCTTTACTACATTCTTTAGCAACCTCACTACACTCTTCACTAAGTTTTAACAAATAATGTTGCTCTCTATTCATAATTAAATCCTTTCAATATATCTATGCTATTTCTCTAACTATATAACTTTCATAAATACAGTCATTGTCTTGATTCATTTCATCACACATTTTCTTAGTCTTCTTGTATGTATTAAAAATTTTGATTATTTCATTTTCAACAGATGGCTGTACTAAAAATACTCCGTATCTTTTATTCATCTTCTTTTCTATCCATCATTCTCTAGCCTTTCCAACAAAATACAACACAACGGAGTAAACAATTCCTACTCCAACAAACATTAAAATTAAGTTTTCGTTTTCGTTCATCTGTTACTCCTTTTAGTTTTAAATTTCCCCATATCTTTTTTTGTATTCAATCAACTCATTTTGATATTGTTCTTTTAATTTTTCTAACTCAATTATACAATCTGACATGGTTCGTAATATTTGAATATCTCCAACTTCTTCCATTAATATAATTTCTGCGATTTTTGTTGCAAATGGTTTATATGTGTGTCTAAGTTTATCAGAAACTTCTATATCATATCTATTGATTTTTCTTTTTATCATCTTCTTCTCCTCTTTCCATGTTCTAAAAGTCTAAAAGGCTTTTTATCTCTTAATGGTTTTTCAGGCATTAATTCATTCTTTACTACCATTACCCCAGGAAAATACTTCTTAAACATCTTATATTCTGTTTCATTGAAAGCTACTAGACATGGTGTCATCACTTCTCCTTTATCGGTGTAAAAAATCTAACTACTCCAACAGTAGCACCAAATAAAATTGCACCTAAAAATATTGTTTCTGCATCCATTTCAACAACCTTTTAATTTTTCTCTTTTCTTCTTGTTATACTCTTTATAGTATTCATTCAAATACCACCTCCTAGCATTTTCAGCACAACTTTCACAACAATAATAATAGCCATCGCTCTCGTTTTCTTTTTTGCACCATTTACAAATTTTCATATCAATACCTTATTTTACTCACAAAATTTTCAGCGACTTTTCTTTCTTTCTCATACTCATGATTAATCGCACCTTTTACTTCTCTCATAACCTTTATACTTACAGCAAAACTTCCAAATGGTTTTAAATAGTCATAAATTGGATATTTCCTTTTTCTATTCAAGCCATAACGCAATACTGCAACAGCAACATATTCTAAACACAATTCATCTTTACACATTCCAATATCAGAAATAAATCTATCTCTAATAATCGTGTTGTTTTTATGAATATAAGTATCTCTATCCTCTTGACTCATCATTGAGAATAGTAAGTCTTGCTTGTCTTTCAACTCATGATAAAGCAGTCTAATTTTCTTGATGTTTTTTCTATGTTTATTTTTATGCAAACTAACAACACCATCTTTGAAATCTTCAACTAAAGTTGCGTATAACATTTGAACTCCTACACCAATAAAGAGACAATCAAGAATAAACTCTTTTCTGGCTTTTGTATTGATGTGGGTTATCTTTGGCAGTTTAAATATTGGTGGGTGGCTCATATTTATCCTTTATATCTTGCAAAAACAATCTTTTAATGGCTCATCTGAAAAATCAAATAAACTTCCTTGTTTATCTTTTTCTTTAAATAGCTTTTCCATATCATCACAAGTTCTATGATTCATAAACCAAGTGCTAGAAACAACATTATTTAATTTTAATAATTTAGATTCGATTTTTTTCATTTTATCCCATGTTTCTGGATAATGCTTCCAAGTCATATAGAAAGATTGCTCTGACTGAAAAGGGCAAAAATCGCAACCAGTTCTAGAATAATGTCTATAAAGATGGTTTTCCATTTCTTGATCTATTAAATATTTTTTACAGTCATCTTCTTTCATTTTAAAAATATCTCTAAGAGGAAACTTAAAAGTGTATTTATCATAATTTTCAATTGATCTATTTTCATCCAACGTATATCCTATATAATAAACTACTTTTTCAAAATGCTTTGTAAATTTTTCCATTGGTTTAACTTTAGATTCTCTTCTCCAATAACACATCCCATTTGATAAATTTGGTAATCCTCTAATAGATCCTTTTCTTTCTCCTCGCTCTAATACTCCAAATGCCCAATGTTCAAAAGTAGATTTAGGTTTTAATATTGTAATTTTTTTATTATATTTTGATCTAAAATAAATTTTTAATTTTTCAATATAATCATACATTTTTTTATGTTCATGTAATGTATCAGTAAACAAAATATAATCAACTGGATAACCATTTTTTAATAACAAATCACACATAGTAACACTATCTTTCCCACCGCTAATTGTTGCTATATAAGTTGTATTTTCTTCTCTTTTTTTGACTTCATTCCTGCTCATATTAATCCTTTATTAATTTTCAATAGAGCCATACGACTATGACTCTCAAAAAGCTAATTGGATATAGGTTTAGCCTTGACCTTGATTAAAAGGGATTTGATCATCATCAATATCTATTTCAGGAATCACTCTATTATCTGTGTTGGGGATGTTGCATGGTGTTCTGCCCATACTGCCCTTGTGGATTTTGTGGATAACCTTGTGGATTGTAACCTTGTTGCGTTGGAGGTTGTTGATAACCTTGTGGTGCTTGTTGTTGATTATTTTGGTTGTCTCTGTCATACACACTTAGATTTCCATCAAATCCAGTTGGAACTGCATCAAGTTTGATACTCATTCCTCCATCATCATAAATAAAAAGACTTCCTACTGTTAGATATCTTTTTTTCTCTACACCATCTTTCATGTATGTACCCGTTGTTGCTACTATGTTTTTTACTTGACTTACTGCCATTTATTTATCCTTTACATTCATTTATTAACCTATTCCATTCTTCTTCATCTGCTCGGAACACAAAACCATTTTGATTCATCATCACTTTTATAAGCTCAATATGATTAACCAAGTCCTTATTGCTAACTTCTGTTAAACTCTTTGCTTTAAAATTTTCATCTTTTGGAAAATTAGTTAATTGCTTCAAGAGTTGATGGATACTATCTTTTGATAACCTTCTCATATCAACTTTGATGTATCCAAAAACTTTATGATTTAATTCTATGGGGTAATCAAGATTTTGTTTTATATCATTGATTATTGTTCCCCAAAACAAACGATTGAAGTTTGAACTTATTTTCATTTTACACTCACTCTAAAACTACCTTTTCTTTCTCCTTCATATTTAGATAAATCCACATCTTTTAAAAGTGCTTTGTTATCTTTATACAGTTGCGAATAATTAACCGATTTAGAAGGTTTAGTATAAGAAATAGTAACTCCACCGCCAAAAGTTTTACCACCTTGATAAAATTCAAGAAGTGCTTTTTTTGCATCTTCTGCTTTTTCTTTTGCTTCTTCTAACTCTTTCATGTGAAGCTTATAATTATCAACTGCCATAAGAAATTCATCATTTTCTGACATATCAAATTCTTCAACTTTTAAAGTGTCTTTTTCTTCATCAAACCTTTTCCATGATTCTTTAATAAACAAAATAGCTTCCATATCAGGAAGTATCGGCTTACTATATGCAGTTTCACAAGTTTTTGGATTATAAGCTACTAAGTAGGCTTGGTCTACTTCATCAAAAACCATCATTTGATGTTGAATTTGAAAATAGTAAACATCAGGAATAATTCCATCTTTTAAATCATTGAAAGTTTTTTCACTAACCTTGATTTCAATAATAGTATCTCTTGAAAAATTGATTCCATCAAGTGAAGCTAAGTAATCATCTTTTATCCCAACTAAAGGCTTAAAAGTATCATTGAATTTCATTTCTGCTAGTGTTCTCACATCATCTTCAAACTCATTACCCATTTGCATTGCCTTAGAATAAAAAGGCTCATATTCACCTCTTAACTGCATAGCTAATTGTTCTTTAGATTGAAAAGGACTTACTCCACATACAATAGGAGTTCTTGAAGCAGTCTTGTAATGTTCAAGTCTTGTCTTGTGCCAAAGTTCACTACCTTGTTTTAAATTTAAGATATTGCAACTCATTTTTTATCCTTTGCTTTTTTGTTTTCAATCTGTTTGTTTATTATCTCAATCATCTTGTTATAGTCACGACCTTTTAAATCTTCTAACTTGTCAATCATAAAGAAGGTGCAAAGTTCTTTTTCATCTATTTTTATTGTTTGATTTAATTTTCTGATATATTTAACTTGTTCATCTGTAATAATTTGATAAGATTCTTTTGATTCATTTGTAATATTTTGGTTATCTTTTTCGTACAATGCTAATCCAAAAATATCGCCAAATGTTCTCAAGGCTCTTTTAAGTGCATCTGTTTCAGCTTCTTTAGTTGCACTTTCATGTGCCTTTCCTAAATCCTTATCAATACCTTGTCCGAATCCGTAGCCTTCACGAATAAGTCCATCAACAGTTACCTTAACTTTACAAGTGTAACCCACATAATTAAGCATAATATTTGTGTCATTCCCCTGCTTGTCTTTCTTTGGCTTCATTTCTGTTTGAACTAAATTCATATCTAAAGTTTCAGCACTCCATTTATACTCAAATGCTCTGTTTGCTTCACTTATTGCATGGCTTCCAGTTATATATCCAACTTGTCCATAACCTTCTTTTCTTGATTTAATATGCCTCTGGTTGAGTGGCTCTTTTAATATTTTAATATTCATCTCTCACCCCTTATCAATGTATTAGTCAATTGTTCAAAAGTATAACCTTCTGAAATAACCATGTCACATTTATCAAAATATGCTCTAAAGATGGTTTTTAACTCTGTAAAAATAGTGTCTTGTTCTATCTTCTCATTATTTGCAAAGGTAAAAGCTTCTTCTAACATTTCTCTAAACTCAGCGATATTTTCTTCTTCAATCGCCAACCACATTCCGTCACGTTCTTCATGTTTCATTAAGTCATAATCATGTGATTCTAAAGCACTCATTACATATACTCCCAATATTCATTTTTTATAGCTATTTTCTCAACTTCTCTTGGAGTTGATACAGTTTCAATTTTTAATGTTTTTCCGTTTTTGTTGCAGATTCTTATTTTCATGATTTGTACTCATCATCTAGTATCCATTGGCAAGCATGAATTACTGTTTCAATTTCTGTTTCCCCAGAAAAGCAAGCCTTAGCAAAATCTTTAATTTCAAAACAATAATAAGAAACAAAAGAATGACATATATTTGGTGGCTCAGTTTGGCAAGAAATAGAAATTACACTAACATTTAGTGTTTTGTGTTTCAATATCCACTCTTTACACTTATGTGCTAATTCGTAGATATTAATTTGATAATAATCATCTTCGTTTACTAAATATCCAAGAGTATTTTCTTCATATGAAGACATAGATATAACATCTTTATCTAAAACCTCACTCAACAACTCTTTACTTATCATCACAACCCCCTTCTCACAAATTCACTAAAACCTAAATCCCATGCACCAACTGTAATTATTAGTGCTATTAATATGTTTGATAGTTCCATTATTTAGTCCTCTAATAAATCTAATTCACTATAATTTTTAGCTACATGAAGATTAAATTGTTTTTCTCTATGATTTAAAGCCCATTCGGTCACAGCATTTAATATTGGTTTACTATTTTTTGAATCAGCCCATCCACAAAAACCTATGAAGCCATCACTATTAAAGCTAACCGCTTCACGTCCTTCCCAATCTTCTGTACTCATGGTTATAAATTTTGCATTTCTAAGTCTATCAATAGTTGCCGTACCATGATAAATGCCTGATTCTTTTAAGTGTTTATTTAATATTTCAACTAACTCTTTAATCATTTCTATGTTTATATTTTCAGACGTAATATTTTGTAGTCTTAAAATATTTCTAACTTTGTCATTTTCTGTTAAAACTTGTTCCATAACTTCCTCCTAATATTTTTTAATCTCTCACATAAGGACAACACACTATTTAATGCCTGATTACATCAAATGGAAATCATCTTTTAGGAATAAACGCTAAATCTAAAAATTTAATAATAAGGAATTCTGTTGTCCTCATGTGAAAAATCTTAAATAAGTGCAACACAGACTATTTATGAACGGATTTCCATAAATTTTTAACTTAAACTATTACTCGTATTCGTGTTCTGTTGCACTTGTGTAAAATTTCTTAAACAGTTTAATGATTCCGATTTTCACCAATAGGTAGTAGGATAACTGTAAACCTACTTAACAATAATAAGACTAATTAACAATAGTATCTCGACAACTCATACTTTATTTATACTCCTGATGCTAGGTCGGTTGGAGTGTTTGAGTAACTCACTCAATAATGTCCTACGAATAGGACACTATGAATGGTTATAAATATTTCATTACTTCAATTTGTCCATCCGTTGTAAGCCTTTGGAGTGAAGAAGGATATTCTTTATACCAATTAAGCTCTTTCCTGATTTGCTCATTTATTTTTTTCAGTTCTTGATTAATGGCATCTTTCTTCTTTTCTAACTTTCTAATTTTTCTTAAGCTATTTTTTGTATGTTCTTCTTTATTTTTTTCTGCAATTTTAGATTCAATATTTAAAACTTTATCTATAAAAATTTCGCTTTTTATCAGTTCAATATCCTTATTAGAAAGGTCAAAATATTCAAGCCTAAATCCATTATTTTTGTCTTTAAATAATTCATGACAAGCTTTTTCTTTTTCTGATACAAATTCATCAAAATGTATGAAATGTATAATTTCAATATCATCAAAGAATTCTTTTGCAAGTTGTTTAATTCTTGCTTTTAAAGAATGAGTTTTGCCTATCTTGTATCCTTTTGGAGTTTTTACAACATATACCCATCCTTTTCTTTTTTTAATACTTTCATCTTTAGTTGAATACCAAGGATAATAAGTTGATGGTAAATCATCTATACACATAAAGTCTCCTCAAAAAATATTTTTGTTACGATAAATGTAACATTTGTAAAATAAATTATAGCTTAAAATATTACGTATTACGTAACAAAAATTAAAATTTATGCTACAATACAAAATATGTAGTATATTAATAAGGAGTGAGAATGTTTGGATATGATGAAATTAAAGAGTTGATTAAAGACTATGAAAATGAAAAATTAAAATATGTTGATGATGAAAGTTTTGATTTGATGATTATTATGAATAAAGAAATATTACAAGATGTAGAACACGAAATTAGGATGTATATTAATAGAATGGGGTTAGTTTAAATATTTAAGTGTAGATTTTGTGGGTTAGAGTATATTTATAATAAGAAAACCCTCCGCCCAAGACTGGCAGAGGGGAAAGGCTAAATGTGGTACGCCTTTATAAGTGATGTGCTATTTTGTTAGCTTGTCCTTTACGGCAGAAAGCAACACCGTAAGTATAGGGCCAACGCAAGCGATAACTAGTGCTTCCTCAAATCCAATCATGAGGACACCTCCTAAACAGAGAATACCACCCCGCAACCCTCTTAGGCAAACAAGCAACCCTAAATGCAAACCGCAAAAAAAAAGCCTAAACCCCGAAAGGTCTAGGCTCTATCTCTTGTTTATTAAGGGTGTCCCTATGGGTCATCCGAAGCTTTCATCACTTTTTGTTTATAGTCCACAGTACCACGTGTAGACTCGATAGCTAATCGACTAATAGAATACATGACTACATATATCTATAAATATAATATAATATAATTTGATTATAATGTCAATATAACTATAGTATAAAAAGCTATATTCTAAAGAATAATTACATACTGTAACACTAAAATTTAATTAAATTACATGATGCAATTATTTAAACCCCCACCACAAAACCAAAACTACCAAAGTAAATACTGCTGATACCTTTAGTCTGTAGATTAGGTAGTGGAAGTTCAATTCTTTTAATTACCTTTGCATTTTTCAATAGCAGCGTTAATTGCATTTTCTGCATTATCAAGAGAAAAATTAAAATATGTTCTTCCGTTGCCATGCCAATTTAATTCAAGGAGCATTTTTTTAGATTTTTTTAGATTTTGAATAGCCCATTTATCATAAGAAAAGTGTATAAATTTAGATCCCCAATCTTTGCTCATTGAAGCTGTTTCAACTTTATCATCAAATTTAACTCTTGTTTTAAAAGTGCTATACCCACTTTCAGCAGTAGTATTTACTATATTTGGAGAAACAGTAAAACCTATATACGCCCATTGATTTATTTTGTCACAACCAACTGCCAACCAAGCTTTTGTAGAAGCATATGGAAAGTCCATTTTTTTTGTAGGATATGTAAACTCTGAGTGTGCGAAAGCTTCAATTTTTCCAGTCATTTCATCTTTATCTATTTGAACTTTCCAATCCCCAAATAAAGAGACAATTGACATTAATGTAATTATCATTATTTTCTTCATATTAAACCTTTATAATAATCTAATCTATTATATCAAAATAATGTCTCTTAAATGTCTCATCTAAAATCGTTTTGGTTTTTTCTGAACCGACACGAGCCTTGACATTTTAAGAAATTCTGGATACTTAACTTCAATATTGTCATATTCTCCATTAAGAGGTTTTAAATATATGCTCCCATCTTCCCTTATTTTAAATACTTTTATTCCATTATCATCAGGGTCAGGTGAACCATATTCGTAACTATAATGCACAACTTCACCGTCTTCTATCCCATTATTTTTTAAAGATTCAAAAATTACAATATCCTCATTAAAAATATATGTTTCCATAGAGTCTCCAAAGGCTTTAACCGCATATACATTTTCTTCTTCTCCTACATAATCTATAGTTTCATCAATAGATGAAAAATCAAAGCAAGGCGAAGGGACTCCACATGAGCTAAGTCCCAATACAGGTATTTTCCTTGCAGATGGAACATATTCCCCTTTCTCTTCTAAAAGTATTTTTGGGTCACATTTTAAAAATATTGCAGTCGAAGCAATATAATCTGTTGGAAATTCATGAACTCCATTAAAATATCTATTAAATCTCGTTCTTTCCTTGCCTTCTATTTTATCTTTTTTCAGAAGAAACCTAATTAATGAAATTTGAGTTAATCCCTTTTCATCTAAAAGTTTTAATATTTTAGGTCCAACTGTAAAAACCTTGTTTCCCATAATGTTCCTTTATTTTTGTTACATTAATTGTAACATTTAATTTATATCGTAATACGTAACATTTTAAGTAAGGTTTAAAAATTATTTTGTTACGATTAACGAAACATATTAAGGATTTTAAATGTCAGCATCTGAGTCTAGTGTTAGAGTTGCTAAACATAGGGTTGAAAAAAAACTAAAAAATGGTGACTTGCCCACTTTAAATAATTTAAAAATATTAAAAGCCAACAATGAAGACATAAGGCCATACATTAGCAAATCTAAAAAAATCCTTGATTCAATTGTTAAGAAAAGTATATCAACTGTAGAAAATAATTAATAGGTTTGATTATGGAGGAAAAAACCATGTGTAATAAAAGAAGAGAAAACATAGAGTTTCACGCAAAGCTCAAAAGTGCAACGCAAGCATACGCACAAGATAAAGGTGTAACTTGGTCTTGTTATTTTGGAGATTTACTATTTCCTAGTAACCCAAATGGGGAAGAACAATTTAAGGGGTTATTTAATCAAACAAAATTAACTTCTTGGCATATAGCTTTATTATTAGAGGAAATTGGAAATTATGCTTATCCTGTACTACATAATAAAAAAATTGAAAAATATGAAACAGAAGAAGAATTCAAAGATGAAATGATTAATTTAATGGATGAATTAGGTGAAACTTGTAGAAAAGCAAAAGTGATATTAGATGATGAAAATAAAACTTTTGATCCAGAAGAAGCAAAAAGGTTATCAAGCTTCACACAAAGAATTTTATCAATTGCTTTAAATACACATTTAAGAACTGAAAAATCAAAACATTGGGAGTAAATCATGAACGAAACATTACATTTAATACATACAAATCAAAAGATTGAAGTTAAAAAATTAGATTTATCAAAAGCTAAACAAATTATCGTGGCTATACCCGAGTCAATAGACAGTCACAAAATTTTTTCATAATAACTCCCAAGAGGGGTTGAAATATACCCCTTTTGTAGCTTTAAAAGTTTTCATTATGTGGGAATTTTTAAGGTTACTGGCTTGCTTCCGACCAAAGAGTAAAGCCAATAACCACACACCGAAATAGTGTCTGATTAGTTTATCCAATAGGCACTTAAGTTCTTTTTACAAAGCCAACTCCTTGAACTTCAATTCCTTCAAAGACTAAAGAGGGAGTTGGTTTTACAGTTGTATTTGTAAAAACTGATTTAGCTTAACGTCTTTGAAGGATTTAATCATGAGCTTAAACTTACAATCTGACTTATTTAGTCAAGAAATCGTTACAGAAAAAAATGGTGAACTACTTGTTAGTTCTTTAGTTATTGCAGAGAATGTACAAAATTCACATGAGACAGTAATGAGATTAATTAAAGAAAATATTACTGAACTTAGAGAATTTGGAACAGTTGAGTTTACGGATTTGAAATCGGAAAACTCAAACGGTGGACGACCTATTAAAATTACACACCTTAATGAAAATCAATCAATGTTAATTATGTCTTTTATGAGAAACAACGAGATAGTAAAAAGATTTAAAGTTAATCTTGTAAAAGCATTCTCACTTATGAAACAAAAACTATCTCAATCAAACTTCAATATTCCACAAACTTTCAGCGAAGCTTTATTGTTAGCTTCAAAACAAGCTGAACAAATTGAACTTCAAGAAAAACTTTTATTAGAACAAAAACCTAAAGTAGAATTTTTTGAAGCAGTAACAAATAGTAAAACTGCTTTTGATATGGCAAAAGTTGCGAAGGTATTAGATAAAAATATTGGAAGAAATAAACTATTTGAATTTTTGAGAGAAAAAAAGGTTTTACAAAAAGACAATATACCTTTTCAAACTTTCATAGATAGAGGATATTTTAGAGTAATTGAATCTAAATATACAAAGCCTGATGGAAGTACCAATATAAGCCTTAAAACACTTGTATATCAAAAAGGAGTTAATTATATAAATAAACTTCTTGAAAGAGAAGGTGAGTAATGAGCATTAAAGTAATGGAAAAAGTATTTAGAGATGAAACTTTAGATCCTAATAAAAAACTTATTATGTTAGCTTTAGCAGACAATGCGAATGATGAAGGATATTGTTATCCATCAATCAATACTATTGTTTTAAAAACTTCTCTATCAAAACCTACTGTAATAAAACACATGAAAGAACTTGAAGGGAAAAGCCTTTTATTGTCTAAAAAAAGAAGTAGAAAAAACGGAAGTTCAACTACTAAAATTTATATAGTTTATCCTCTTGAAAATCTACAAAATCTTGATGAAGAAATTAAAGAAAAATTTGAGCAAAGTAAAGAGGCTTTACCCCACCACCAAAGTAAAGAGGCTTTACCACCTAGAGGGGGGCAAAGTAAAGAGGCTTTACCCCTTGAACCATCACCTTCTTTATTTAACCATCACTTATTTAGTAAATTAAGCAAGTCGGAGAAGGATTTGTATTTAGAATATTCTGCCCTTAGAAAGAAGATGAAATTACAGACTACTTTAAAAATCCATGATAGATTATTGCAGAAATATTTTGACTTTGGAAGAAATGAAGAAATCATAAAAAGAGCTATTGCTAGTAATTGGAAAGACTTTTATCAGGTTAAACAACAAAACAACCAACTATCAAAACGAGAGCAATCTGATAAATTCATTGATGATTACTTTGCAAATATGCAAAACCAAGATGTTCAAGATTGTGAGGTGATTTATGAGTGCTAATATTACATCAAACGACATAATCAAATACGTTTCAAGAGTTTTAAACGTAGATATTACAAATTCTTTAGTTATGCAAGACATGATAGAAGATTTAACAAGTATTCATGATTTAGGCCTATTTAGATTCTTCATCAAAGAGAATTTCAATGAATCCAAATATCAGTATCTAACTGGATATCAAAAGTTTTTAGCACTTGTAAAAGATTTTAAAAAACAAAATGCACCAAGATTAAATTCACAACAAAAATCGAAGGTTGAGGACTATTCAGAAAGATTATTTAAAAAGACAGTTGATGTTTTCGATTGGGTAAATTGGGAAATTCAAATAGGTAAAGACTTATATTGCAAAGAGATAAGCAAAAGACTTTTTGATGAATTTGGTAATGAGCCTAAAGATTTAAAAGTTTTAGAAATGATTGGTAAAAGACCTGAACTTGTAAGGCTTGTGAGATACCACAAAGAAGTTTTAAGAGAAAAGATACAAAAGATTGTTTTCAAATTAACACTTGAAAAAGAATATCCACAATTAACACATAAAAGTAAAGAGCAGTTAGTTCTTGAAAGATTAGGTGCGTAATGACTAAAAAAATAGATGCAAAACATATCAAGTCAATCTCTTATGACAAACAAACAAATCAAATGAGTGTATTCAATGAAAAAGGACTTTTACTTTACAAGCAATACACAACAGAAGAAACATTTAACAAAGCAGTTTCAAAATTATTAGATGCAAAGAGTGAAGCATGAGACGTAGAAGATGCAAAGTGTGCAATGAACTTTTTACACCATACAGACAAAACAATATTATTTGCAAAAGTGAAACTTGCAAGAAAATACATAGACGAGAGAAAAGAAGAAAAGAGGAAAGAGAGTTCAACTGTATCATTTGTGGAACATTAACTTGGACTGCAAAAGACGACCAAATCACTTGTGCAAGTAAAGAATGTACTAAGCAACACGCATTGAACGCAAACAAGAGATATGTTAAACAAATGATGGCTTACTCAAAAAAGCATAACTATTCAAACAAAGATACACATAAGAAAGTTTATTCAGATGAAGAAATGGTTTATATCTTAGTTGAAAAACACTTCAATAGTAAAAATAAAGATATTGCTAAAAAATTAAAAAGACATATTAAGTCAATCTCTTACAAGTTTAATGAAATGCAAAAAAATAAAGAAGAATATTCACATATTTTTAGGGAAGCTAACAGTCAAATTAGTTTGAGAATTACAGAGCAAGAATTTATCAAATGTGATAGAAACTTAATATCTAAAAAAGACTTGATTCAAAAACACAATAACAAATTAAATAAATACTGGGAGAGCGTAGCATGAAAAGTTATATCACATGGAGCAATTACGATACTCAAACATTAATCAATATGAGAAAAGCAGGATGCACTTTTAAAGATATCCAAAGTGAGTTAGAAGATTATAGGGAACTAAAAGCGATTAGAGTTAAAGCAATAAGATTAGGACTTACAAAATGAATAGAAAATATGAAGAAACATTTTTTAGCGATGGTGGAGTTGTACCTTCTGAAACCAAAAATGATGGAAGTAAAAACGACTTCTATAAAATTCCTGATTGGGTTGAGGATGTAGATGATTTACATGAGTATCTACAATTAGATGGATATGAATTTAATATCTTAAAATCACTTTGGAGTAGATTAGGCAATAGACATGGTGCAACTAATCCAATAAGAGAAGCTAAAAAGTGTTTGCATTATGCAGAAAAAAGATTAAAGAGAGTTCAGAAATGATGATGTATTACGCAAAGCCACCAGTTAGCGATTGGATAGCAAGTCTATCAAAAGAGAGAATAGCATATTTAAAAGTAGAGTACAAAGATTATGAAAAACCACTATATAAAGCATATTGTGATGAATGGGGCGAAGAATGACTAAACTTGCAGAAAACGAATTTTACAAGAATGGTATCTATTTTAAGAGAAGTAAAAAAGGTCATATCCTTTATGCAACTACAAGTAAAACGCAATGGGATAAGAATAAGAATGACAAGAGAGTGGAGAAATAGTGACTGCTCCATATTCTAAAGCACAACAGCTTCACAAGGTTAAAAAGAAGCAAGATAGAAAAGTAAAAAAGGCAGAACTTGAAGCAAGAGTAAAATTTATTCTTAGTAAAGAGTTTTGTCAAATATGTGGAAGTGATGATTTAGATTATCCACATCATGCAGAATTTGGACTTGCAAAAAAAGATGATAGAACACTAATAAACATTTGTGTTCCTTGCCATAGACACATACATCAAATTGGTTTTCCTATTCATGGACTAAGCAGAATTGATACTATAAAAATTGGGTGGGAGAACAATGAAGAATTTATTAATTCTTAAAACTATTCCAATCTTACTAAACAAGTTATATCAGCCAATAATTAGAAATGGCAGACCATCTATTATTAAAAATAAAAAAGCAAAAGAGTTTATTCAATTAGTACAGATGGAAGCCATAAGACAAAAAATAAAAAAGATAGATGGAGAAGTTAGTTTTAAATGTGATGTACTAATCAAAGATAGAAAAAACTATGACATTGATTCAGTAATAAAACTTTTATTTGATAGCTTAAATGGAATAGCTTATAAGGATGATAAGTTTATTGTTGAGTTGATAGTAAGAAAGCATACAAATGCCGAATTTGATGGGTTAAACATTTTAATTGAGGAGGTAGATAATGAGCAAAATTTGCATTAACAATTCAAAGCATTACATACTAGATGGTTTAGTATCAGGAAACATTTGGATAGCTTCAAAATTATGTTTCAGATTCGGATTACATACACAATTCTTTAATGCAATTCATAGACAAGATTATTCAATCAATGCAAAGATATTTAAAACAGGTGGAATAGTATTTGTTGAATTGCCAAAAGAAATACAATTAATGATTGATAAAGGATATGTAAGTCTAAAACTAGCACCAGAAGATATTGAGTCAGACTTTGATTATATATATGAACTTACTAACAATACAAAGATTGGATTCTATAAAGGATTAGATAATGCCGAGCATTAATAATAAACATTGTTCTAAACATGGAGTGTATCAAGGGAAAAGATGCCCGAAGTGTAAGCAGCAGATAGAAAAAGAATATAACAAGACCTCAAGGAATAAAGAGAATCAATCTGTTTATCAATCTAAGAAGTGGAAAGACTTAAGACAAGAAGCAATCATTAGGGATGGTTTTAAATGTACTAGCTGCCATGCTGCTATTGGATTAAAGCATAGAGACCACGTTGTAGACCACATTGTAGAAATACAAGATGGTGGAGCAGCATATGATTTAGAGAACTTGCAAACTCTTTGTATGAGTTGCCACAATAAAAAGACGAAAGGTAAAGGGGTAGGGGTATGAAAATCTTATCAGACATAAAGAGCGATTTATCGACACCCAAAACTCTTTTCCCTCGCTTTGGATTTCAAAAATTTTAAATAGGTTGCAGTAAAGGTTGTAGTTAAAATGCAGAATCAAAAAGATACATTAAAAATTTTAAATTGTGATAAATCTACACTATCAAGGTATGTCAAAAATGGTGAACTTCAAAGATTTAAAAAAGGTAGGAATACATTTTATGATGAACATGAAGTTGCTGCACTTGTAAAAAAAATTGAAGCCAATAAAAAAAGAGTTGGAATAGAGATAAAGCCAAAAGAAAAAATTAAACTTCCCCCAAAGATAGAACAAGAGACACAAGTATTAGCTGCTAATTCAAAACTTACCGCACTTGGTATTGAAATACTATCAACAGCAACAAAAGATTTAATTGATATGGGATTATATGAACAATGCGATAAACAAATACTTTTATGCTATGCACTATCAGCACAAGCATACAATCACTACTATGTTAAATCATTAGAATGTGGTGTACTGCTAAGTGGAGATACTCATGAGTCAGAAGATGGAACTTTAACAGTTGAATTAAACAGAGCAACAGTACATCCATATCACAAAATGATGTTAGACCATCAAAAGATGATGTTGAATTATAGTGATAGGCTTGGTTTAAATCCACTTGCAAGAACAAAACTAGAAACTAAAGAAAAAAAAGAAAAAGGTATTTTAGATATTTTAAATGAAGAATAGAGAATTTAATGAGCCTAAATTTTATTGGGAACTAGCAAAAGAATATATTAATAAAAA
Organism: Arcobacter arenosus; assembly: GCF_005771535.1. NCBI lineage: Bacteria > Pseudomonadati > Campylobacterota > Epsilonproteobacteria > Campylobacterales > Arcobacteraceae > Arcobacter > Arcobacter arenosus. The sequence goes on along the minus strand of NZ_VANU01000001.1, from coordinate 634,945 downwards.
AACCAAAGAATTAACAAATAGTGAATATTATATTGATGAAAAATTAGCTTATAAGTGTGTTAGATTTTCTTCCATGCTCAAACACACTTCAGGAGAGTTTGCAGGAGTTAATTTTCAATTTCAAGTGTGGCAAATAGAATCTATCATAGACATATTCGGAACAAAATATAAAAGTGGAATGTTTAAGGATTTAAGAAGATACCAAAAGGCACTTTTCTTTATGCCTAAGAAAAATGGTAAATCAGAGTTTGCGGGAGTCCTTCATGCAATAATGTTTTTTATTGATCATGAAAAAGCAAAAGAACAATATTCAATAGCAACAGAAGCAGAACAAGCAAAGATTATTCATAAAGTATTTTTGACAATGATTAAACAAGAGCCTGATTTATTAGGCTTAGTTAAAAGCACAGTTAAACCACCAAGAATAACTAAAGAAGATGGAGCATTTGAGGACGAATTCCAATCTCTTACAAGTTCGGCAGACACAAAGGATGGGTTAAGACCTTCATTCTTAACAGTAGATGAAGGACACGCACATAAAACAATAGACCTTTATCAGATTATGTCAGATGGTTTGGCAGGAAGAAACGAGCCTTTAGAGATACACCTTTCAACTGCAGGCTACAATATGCAAGGTTTCTTTTTTAGACTTATATATACTTATGCTAAAAAAGTTAAAAAAGGAATAATAAAAGATGATAGATTTTACCCTGTACTGTTTGAGCCAAGTGAAGAAGATTTAAAAAATGATGACTTTTGGAAAGACAGAGAGATATGGAAAAAAGCTAACCCAAATTTAGGTGTGAGTCCAACTTATTCATATATGGAAGGTAAAATCTCACTTGCTAATGAATCAGAAGAAGCATTAATCGCATTTAAAACAAAACACTTAAATGTTTGGTGCGATAAGCCTATGACTTGGATTAAAAGCAATGTGTGGACGAGAGGTCAAGAAAAAATTGGCTTCACTAAATTAAAAGAGTTAAAAACAAAAATAGCTTATGGTGGACTCGATTTAGCTTCAACAACAGATATTGCAGCATTAGTTTTAATTTTTCCTACTGAAAGTGGCTATATGGATATACTCACTAGATTTTGGATACCAAAAGACAACCTAAGAGAAAGAGCAAATAGAGACAAAGTGCCTTATTTAGATTGGGAAAAGCAAGGATTAATAACTGCCACAGATGGAAATATTATTGATTACAATGTAATTAAGAAAGACATTCAAAGATATTGTGAGTTTTTTAATATAAAACTACTAGCGTATGATAGATGGAATAGTAGTCAATTAATAACAGACCTAAATAATGAAGAAATTACAACTTTAGTTCCATTCGGACAAGGGTTTGCTTCAATGTCAGCACCAACAAAGCAAATTGAAGTTCTAGCACTACAAGACAATTTAAATCATGGTAATAATGAAGTGTTAAATTGGATGTGCAGCAATGTAGTATTAAAACGTGATCCATCTGATAATATAAAAATAGACAAAGATAAATCAATTGAAAAAGTAGATGGCATGGTAGCACTTGCAGAAGCAGTTGGAGTCTATCTGACAGATAAAAAAGAGGAAGAAGAAATAAACCCTTATGAAGATAGAGGCTTTAGATTTATTTAGTCTATATTGATTCCAAGTAGTCTAAAAACTTAAAGCTAAATAGCCTTAATGCTTAAAATAAGGCATGAATTTAAATCCATTTAATTGGTTTAGAAGCCAAGAAGTAGCAACATCATCACAAGAATTTAGTGAACTATTCGCACCTAGAGAATCAACAAGTGGCGAAAATATCACATTATCTAATGCAATGAAAATATCAACAGTTTTCTCATGTATTAGAGTTTTAAGTGAAACTACTGGCTCTTTACCTATTCATTTATACGAATACAACTCAAAAAACAATAAAAAATCAAAAGCATATACACACAACCTATACGATATTTTAAATTTAGAGCCAAATAAAGATATGACTTCTGTAACTTTTTGGGAAGTTTGTATCGCTCATTTATGTTTAAATGGGAATTTTTACGCACAAATTATTAAAAGTAGAGCAGGGAAAATACTTGAATTAGTACCTTTACTTGCTACAAATGTAACAAAATATAGATTAGAAGATGATTCTATTATATTTACATATAACAATGGAAAGCATACCTACGAATTCAAACAAGATGAGATTTTTGAAGTAATTGGTTTTTCAAAAGATGGGTGGAGTGGAATGTCTCCTATTGAATACCAAAGGGATTCTTTAGGGCTTTCAAAATCTGCCGAAAACTATGGAAGTAGATTTTTCAAAAACAATGCAACACCACCAATTGCAGTAAAAATCCCACAAACACTAAATGATGAACAATACAAAAGATTAAAGAAATCTTGGCAAAAAGCACATAGTGGCGAAAATGCACACAAAGTAGCATTATTAGAAGGTGGAGCAGATATAACATCAATCGGATTATCAAATAGCGATAGTCAGTTTTTAGAAACAAGACAATTTCAAAAATCAGAAATATGTGGAATGTATAGAGTTCCACCGCACTTAGTAGCCGACCTTTCAAAATCTTCATTTAACAACATTTCTGAACAATCGCAAGAATTAGTTAAATATACATTGCAGCCATATATCAACAGAATTGAAAAATCTATTAAGAAGCAACTTTTATCGAAAGAAGAAAGAAAAAAATACTATGCAAAATTTAATGTTGATGGGTTACTGAGAGGGGATATCCAATCAAGATTTAATGCTTATAACATTGGTAGAAATATGGGTGTTTATAGTGCAAATGAAATCCGAGAAAAAGAAGATATGAATCCTATCAAAGATGGAGACACTTATTTAGTTCCACTAAACATGACGGAGCAAAAGGACAATAATGAAGCCGAATAAAGAACAGTTAAGAAGTGCAATTTGTTCAAGGGTTATGTATAGAAGTGCATCCCTGGTTTCTAAACAAAAAGAAACAGAACAAAGAGCAGATGCACAAGCAAATACAAACGCTGATGCAACATTTATTTTAATCTCAACAGATAATGCGTGTGAAAGATACGATTGGTGGGATGACACAATTTTTATTGAGGAATTAGACATAAAAGGTGCTGATTATTCAGGCCTAAAGACTTTTTTCAAAGACCATAACCCAAGTGTAGATACTGCATCTGGTGTGGTTGAGAATTTAAGGGTTGAAAAGAATCAGTTAATTGGGGATGTGAGATTTGGAAAAGACGAACAATCACAAATACTCAAACAAAAATATGATGACGGAATCTTAACTGATGTGTCGATTGGTTATCGAATAGATGATTATGAATATACAGAAAAGAAAGATGACAATGACCTACTGCTAGTAACTAAATTTAGAATAATTGAGTTAAGTGCAGTTTGGAAAGGTGCAGATGCAGGAGCAATAAAAATCAAATCTAATGAGCCTGTTGAAGTTAATGAGAAAAGATATTCATATGAAATATATGAAAAAAAATTAAATTCAAATAATAGGAGAAAATAAACATGAATTTAGAGCAATTAAGAGCCTTATTAGCTTCTCTTGACGTTCAAATGAGAGGGATTATCGAAGGTGCAGACAAAGAAAAAGGTTTAACAGAAGAAGAAGCGACAAGATATGATTCTTTAGAAAAGCAATTTGAAGATGCACAAAGAAATATTGAGAGATTAGAAAAAGCAGAAAAAAGAGCCTCATTTATGAATGAGCCTGTATCTAAGCCAGTTGTTGTAGTTGCAGCAGATGAAAGACAAGATAATGATATTGATGAAGCAAGAGAAAACTTTTGGAATATGGCAAGAGGTTTAAATTTTGAGAAAAGATCATTAAACACAGCAACTAATTCAGAAGGTGGTTATTTAGTGCCTGAATCTTTTGCAGATACTATCATTATGAAAACTGCAGAAAAATCTTATATTAGAGATTTAGCAACAGTTTCAACATCAACACATACTGAAAATATGCCTGTAGAAGGTGACGATGGAGCAAATGGATGGATTGATGAAGAAGGTACTTACCCAGAAAGTGATCCAACAATCGGAACAATTCAATTGAAAGCATATAAGACAGGTAGAATCTTAAAAGTTACAGATGAGTCATTACAAGATTCAGTCCCATCAATTGAGGGATATGTTGCAATGAAATTTGCAAAATCTACTACAAAAGCAGAGGAAGCAGCATTTATTAGTGGTGATGGAAATTCTAAGCCAACAGGCGTATTAGTTACTGCAACAGTTGGTAAAACAGCGGCTAGTGCAACAGCGATTGCACCTGATGAAATCCTAGACTTAATGACTTCTTTAGATGAAGATTATGAAGGTAATGCTTATTTAATGATGAATAAAAACACTAGAAATGCTATTAGAAAGATGAAAGATTCTAACGGACAATATTTATGGGTACAAGGGTTTGGTGGAAATCCTGACACATTCGATGGGAAACCAATTAGAATTAATAAATATATGCCTGATATCGCAGCAGGAGCAAAACCTATTGCATATGGTGATTTTTCATACTACCACATTAAAGACAGAAAAGTTATGACTTTAAAAAGATTAGATGAACTATATGCAGGAACAGGTCATGTTGGTTTTAGAATTGACAAAAGAGTTGATGCGAAACTTGTTTTAGCAGATGCAGTTAAAACGCTTCAAATGGCAGCTTCTTAATAGGAGTTTGCCATGAAAGTTAAATTTTTAACTTCGCTTGTCGGAAAAGATATTAACTATCAGACTGGCAAAGAAGAAACAATAAATGACAACGAAGCTTTTAGACTTATAAAAAATGAAATTGCAGTACCTTTAGGGGATGCAGCAGAGAAAAAATATAAGTCAATGCTTGCAGCAGAAAAAAAAGAGTTAGAAGCAGAAAAAGAAAAAGAAAAAGCACTTGAAAAAGCACTTTTTGAAGATGACTTGAAAGCAGAAAAAGCAGAACTTGAAAAAAGAATTGCTGAAATTGATGATATTTTAGGAATCAAGGAAAAATAATGCTTAAAAAAACAGTAACACCAACTATTAATGTATTAGAAGAAGTAAAAGCATATATGAGGATAACAGATACAAATGAAGATGCAACTATCCAAATGTTGATAAATTCAAGTGTAGCTTTTGCAGAAAACTATACAAATAGACAATTTGGTGTTGCAACTTTTGAGTTTTATATTGATTCTTTGGTAAGTGGTACTTGTTTAGCTAAGACTCCGCTTGTGTCGGTTGATAAAATCGAATACATGGACGACAACGGAGATTATCAAATATTAGACACATCAATCTACTACTCTTACGAAGAAGATGGAATCGGGAAAGTTGAAATTATAGATGATATTCCAACATACAAAGAGCATAAATATGCTTTTAAAATCACATTTCAAGCAGGATATTCAGATATTCCTGAATTATTAATGTCATGGTTAGCTTATAAAGTTTTAGAGCAGTTTGATGGTGTTGAAACGCAAGTGTCAAAGTTTGCAAATAATGTATTAGACCAATTTAAAATAAGTGAATTTTAATGTATGCAAGAAACCTAAGACACAGAATTGCATTTCAAGAGCAAAGCAGCACTACAAATGCTTTCAATGAAAAAATAGACTCATGGAATGATGTTTTTGAAACTTGGGCTTCGATTCAAACTATATCAGGGAAAGAGCAGTATTTGAGTAATCAAAACTATTCAACACTATCTCATAAGATTAGAGTTAGATATTCAGTTTTGATTGATTCAAAACAAAGAATTTTATTTAACAATAGAGTTTTCAAGATTTTAAGTGTTTTAAATATCTTTGAAAAAAATCAAGAGTTAGAAATATTATGTGAGGAAGTTTTATGAGTATTGAAATTAAATCTACTTTAAAAACAGATGATTTACTTGAAGCACTAAAACAATTTCCACAGAATATTCAAAAAAATGTTTTGAATGGTGCATTAAGAGCAGGGTGTAAACCAATTCTTGATGCTGCTAAAGAAAATGTACCTAAAGATACAGGTAATTTAAAAAAATCTCTTGGAATCATAAAAAGAAGATCAAGAGATAAAAGTAAAGTTAGATTTTCTGTAACTCCTAGAAGGGGTGGTAAATATGATGGTTTCTATGCACATATGATTGAGTTTGGAACTTCAAAAATGTCAGCACAACCTTTTATGCGTCCTGCATTTGAGAATCAAGACAATCAATCTATTGAAGCAGCTAAAAAGTATATGGCAAAAAGAATAGATAAAGAAGTGGAGAAAGCAAAAAATGGTAGAAGTTGATTTAATAAAACACTTATTAAATGATGCAACATTACAAACACTTATTTCAAATAGTGTTTATCCACTGCTTGCACCAGAAAATTCACCTTCACCATATATTACTGTTCAAACAATAAATATAAATGATGAAACTTCATTAGAAGGTGTTAATTATTCAAGTAAGTACACTTTTCAAATTGATGTTTTTTCGAGTTTTTACGAACAAATGAAAGAGATAACAAGTGCTGTTAAAAGTAGTGTATATCAGTTTAGTCATATTGTCTATGAATTTAATTCAAGAGATATTTATGAAAAAGATACACAACTTCATAGACAGTTAATAGAATTCAAAATTAATAAAAGAGGTGATTAATGGCAATTTCAGAATCTCCTGAAGTATCAGGAATAAAAATTAGTGTTGATGCAGCACCAAGTGGAACACCTGCAGGAAGTGCATCAGTAATAGGGCATATCGATAGCATAGGAAATATTATTGACAAATCAAGAAACGTAAACAAATACACACCTGTAAATGATACAGAATATAGTGAAATTGTAGCACTTGGGAGTTTACAACTTGGAACATTTAACGCAACTGTTTTATACAATCCATCGGGGACAGAAGGGGTTAATAAAATTGAATCAGCAATTGATAACAACGAAGAAGTTCAAATTATTATAGAGTTAAATGATTCATTAGGAACAAATGGAACAACAATCGCTCAAATCTGCAAGATTTCGGGGTTTACTGTAGATGGTGAACAAGACGGATTTTATAAAGCGAATATTACAGCTGAAAGGGTTGGATTACCAACAATTACTGCTGCTGCATAAAATTAGGGGTTTTCGTTTTCCTTTCCCCTCACTCAAAAAAGGAAGAATATAAAATAAGGGAAAAATATGGTTGATTTAAAAGATTTAAAAAGTAACTTTCCAATTGAAGAGAAGAAGGTTAATGTTGATTCATGGAAAGGCGAAGTAAAAATCAAGAGATTAACGCTTGAGGAAACTAGCCGATATTATCAAATTCAGAAAAATGAAGGATCAATTTCTGGAATGATTCAAGCAGTTAGTGATTGTTTGGTAGAGCCAAAAATTAGTGTTGAAGAATTAAAGTCTTTAAATGAATCATCTTTTAAAGGTGTTGAAGAAATCTTCGGTTTTTTGATGGAGTTTTCTAACGAAAAAAAGTAGTTAAAAACCATAGGTTTATATTTAAACTTGCGGTTTTACTTGGTAAAACAGTAGCGGAGTTAAGAGCAACTTTGACTCATGCAGAATTGTTGGAGTGGCAAGAATATTATGATTTAGAGCCATTTCCTGCAGACAGACAAGAATATCAACTTGCAGTAATAAGTCAGATATTAGCAGCCTCTGTTGGAGCAGATAAAAAGACTGAAGATTTTCTTATAAGTCATAAGAAGAAAGTTAAGCCTAAAGACAATAAAAGGCTTGAAGAAAATATTAAAAAAATATTTGGAGTGAAATAACAGATGGCACAAACAATTGGATCAGTTCTTATTGATGTAAAAGCAGATACCCAAAAACTTATTCAAGGTTTTGAAAAGGCTGAGAAGAAAGTTGAATCCGCTACAAAATTAATGAAAAATGCCATCGTTGGACTTGCTTCTGCTGCTTCTGTTGGTGTATTTGCAAATATGGTTAAATCTTCTGTTGATTTAGCTGATGCCACAGGTGAAGCTGCTGAAAAAATTGGAGTAACTACAGAATATCTTTCTAAAATGAGATATGCAGCAGAATTTTCTGGGGTGAGTGTAGGTCAATTAGATGCTGCAATATCTGCAATGATTCGAAGAACAAACAATTTCAAAAGAGATGGTGGCGGTGCTGCTGCTAATGCTTTAAATGAACTTGGGATTAGTGCAGATTTTGCAAGGAAAAACTTTACTGATGTAGAAACTACATTTAATATTATTGCTGACAGACTTTCAAAACTTCCTGATGGGTTAGAAAAAACAGCAATAGCACAAGACATATTTTCAAAAAGTGCAAGTGATGTTGTAAGACTTGCTAATCAGGGTGCAGAGGGTATAGCAGAATTAGGGCGACAAGCAGAAATAACAGGGAATGTAATATCAACTGAATTTGCTGAAAATGCAGGTGCATTAAATGATAGTCTTGATACTTTATCTAAAGCATTTACAGGGATTGGAAATAAATTAGCGGTTGAGTTGGCACCATCTATCTTGACTGCGACAAGAGCCTTTGAGGGTTTACTAGGAATTCAAAGAGAATTATCAGAATATGAGATAAATCAAGAAATTAAAAAAACAACAGAAGAAATTCAGAAATTAGGATCTGAATGGAACTCTATGAATGATGATTTAAATGAAGGTTATAAAAACATTTTTAGTCTTTTTAAATCTGAAACAATGCTTGAAAATGGTATGGATTCCCATATTCAAAAGATTGAAAAACTTTCATCAAAATTAACAGAATTACAATCAAAATTATACAAAGAGACAAAGACAAAAGAAGAATCAGGAATTCAAGGTCAAAAAACTCTTAGAGAAATACAACTTGAAAGAGAAATAAAAGCACTTAAAGATAGATTGGCATTATTAAATAAAAGTAATAATCCTGTTATCGATAAAGATTTAGGCTACGAATTTTATCAAGCAGAAGCACAATTTGAAGCATTAGATGAATTATATGAGAAAAAAGACCAACTTGTAAAAAGTTTTGCAGATAAATATAAACGTTCAACTATGGATAAATATGACTATGAAAGAGAAATGCTTTTAAAAGAAGTTCAAGAACTTGAAACAACAGAAGCAGATAAATTACAAATCAGAGAATATTATGATAGTGAACTTCAAAAAATAAACGATAGACAAGTAAAAGAGTTTGAAAACTTACAAGATGAGTCTAAACCAATTTGGGAACAAATGGGAGAGGATTTTGATAGTGGCTTTGGAAATGCCTTTGCTAACACTCTACTAAATGGGGAAAATGCTTTTGATGGCTTCTTAAAATCACTTGCAAGTAAATTTATTAGTTCTCAAGTTAATAAAATGTTTGATGGAGTAGGAAGTAGTCTATTTGGTGGTGTAGGTAGTTTTATTAGTACATTATTCAACGCAAACGGAAACGCTTTCATCAATGGACAAGTTCAAGCCTTCGCAACGGGTGGAGTAGTTAATTCACCAACACTTTTTAGTCATAGTGGAGGACTTGGGGTTGCGGGAGAAGCGGGAAGTGAACTTATTGCACCTATGAGAATGGGTAATGGTGAAATGGGTGTGCAAAGTAAGCCTTCTAAAGTAACATTAAACATCACGAACAACACATCAAGTGAAATTACAGCAGAACAAGTATCAGAATTAACAAAAACAAATCAAAATGGAGAGCAAGAAAGAGTCATTACACTTGTACTTGATGCAATATCAAGAAATAAAAATGGAAGCAGAGATGCACTTAGGAGTTTAGTATAATGGCTATTTATCCAACACTAATCGCAACTTCAATTAAAGAAACAAGTTCTAAAAAGGTTTTAAAATCAGATTATCAAGGTGGATACACTCAAACAAGACCACAATTCACTAGAAAATTAAAAACTTTTACTATTGGGTATTCAGTTTTAACAGTAGCAGAAGCCGAAACACTAGAAAACTTTATCATGGATAATCAAGGTCTTTCATTTACATTCCAACATCCAATAACAGATGAAATACATGAGGTTTACTATACACAAGATGACATAGATATTAATTATGTATCACCTCTTTATAGAAGCACAACAGTTGTGCTTAAGGAAGTGTAATGTTAAATCTTAGTTCAGTTGTAGCGGTAGAAAAAAACAAACTAAATACAGATAGCTTATTCTTAGTTTTATTAGAAATAAACATTCCTGATACTGACACAATTAGAATAGTAAATAACAATGAAGATATTGCTTGGAACTCTTATACATGGCAAATGTTTCCTTTTTCTATTGATGAAAGAAGCGAAACATCAAATGCTGAAATTTCACAATTTCAAATTAAAGTAGCAAATATAAATAATGTAATAGGAGAGTATGTAAGGAAATATGAAACATATGTAAAAACAAATGGTTTTACACCTATTACTTGTACTTTGTATGTTGTTAATACAAAAGATTTAGACAATACTACACCCGTATTTAGTACAAACTTGATTTTATCATCAACTAGTATTAATTTTGCAGAGGTTTCTTTTAAAGTTAGTGCAAGAGATTTATTTAGAGCAAGAACTCCACTTTACAGAATGTATCCAAATAATTGTAGATTTAAATTTAAATCAACTCAATGTGGATATTCGGGAGTTGCCTCATCGTGTGATAAGAGTTTATCAAATTGTAGAACTCTTAGTAATTCATCAAGATATGGCGGTTTCCCTACTATTGGGAATGGGAGTGTAAATGTATAACTTAGAAAAACTATTAGACATTCCATTTGTAGATAATGGCAGAGATTTTAATGGAGTAGATTGCTACGGACTATTAATGCTTTACTATAAAGAAATACTTGGAATTGATGTTCCTGATACAAAAATAACAGCATATCAACCAAATAGAACAATGGCTATGTATTTAGATTATGTTAGTAGAAATTGGAATGAAATTAAAACTCCTAAAAAACATTGTGGAGTAGCATTATCCCTAAATCAAAATCACCCAAAACTAGTGACTCATTTCGCAGTTGCTATTGATGAAAAAAGAGCAATACATACAGTAAAAGGTAAAAATACACATATCATAGATATGGATTCACCAATGTTTAAACCATTTATAAAAGGATTTTACGAATGGCACAATTAATCGTAATAAATAATCCTTTTGATAGACATAATAAAACGATAACACAAATAGATGGTGGTTTAGCAATATTTCATTATTTAAACACACAAGATGAATCTATTGAATATGTTGCATCCTTAAATGGAAAGATTACAGAAGATTTTACTTATATTCTAAGACAACATGATTGTTTAGCAGTAGTGCCAATACCTAAAGGTGGTGGCGGTGGTAATAAAGTTCTTAGAACTGTTGCTATGTTAGCACTTTCAGTTTTTGCACCACAAATGGGAGCATATTTATCAAAGATTACTTTTGCTTCAAGTATAGCCACCTCAATATTTACTGGAGCGGTATTTTTAGCGGGGGGTATGATTATTAATGCTCTACTCCCAGTTGCTACTCCTTCTGTAAATACAAACACATCACTAGAAGAAGTTTCGCCAACATATTCATTTAGTGGTAGTTCAAACGCAAGAGAAGTTGGAACAACTCTACCTATTATGTTAGGGAAAGCAAGAATTACACCACCTATTATTGGAAGTTATTTATCACTAGAAGAAGATAAGCAATATTTAAATGTCTTGATGGCTTTAAATGATGGTGAAGTTGATTCAATAAGTGATATTGAGATAAACAATCAGGCAATAGATAACTTTGATAATGTTACTTATGATACTAGACTTGGAACTAACAATCAAACTTTAATTAACGGGTTTAGAGATTCTATTTTAACATCAAATGTTGGTATTGGATTAGATACAACGGGTGGAGACACAGTTTATACAACAATAGGAAATTCAATCAATGAGTTGGAAATTGTATTGACTTTAGGAAGCGGACACTATTATATAAATGATAGTAGTAAGTATGTTCTTCCAGACACCCCAATTCAATACAAAATAGAGTATAAATTAAGTACAGATACAGAATATACAACATACGAAACTAAAACAATAAGTAAGGTTTATAAAACTACTCAAAGACTTGCAATAAATATAAAAGACTTAGAGCAAGGTCAATATGATATTAGAGTTACAAGGGTGTCATCTTTTAGTGAAGATACAAGAACAGCAAACTCTTTAACTTTAGAATATGTAAATGAGATTATATATGATGATTTTATTTATCCAAATGTAGCATTGTTAAGCGTAAAAGCTATGGCAACAGACCAACTAAATGGAAATTTCCCAACAATAACTACAATAGTAGATAACACAAATACTAGAAATGTTTTATATCCTAAAAACAATCCCGCTTGGGCTTGTTATGATTTATTAAAAAGAGAAGGAATACCTGATTCAGATATCAACTTAACTAAATTTCAAGAGTGGGCGGATTATTGTGACACAGAAGGCTTTACTTGTAACTTATACTTAGATTCACAACAAGAACTACAATCTGCATTAAATATGTGTTCTGTTCTAGGAAGGGCAACAGTCGTTCAATTTGGAAGTATATTTACTCCTATTGTCTCAAAAGTTGTTGATGTTCCTACTCAATCATTTTTATTTACAAGTGGAAACATTTTAGATGGAACATTTCAAGTTGATTATGCACCATATAACGATAGAGCAAACATTATTGATGTTACTTATTACGATTCAACTGATTCATACAATGCTAAAACTGTTCAAGTACAAAGTGATGACTTTGATAGCACATCAACGGAGAGAAAAACAGAAATTAATTTATATGGATGTACCGATAGAACTATTGCTTTAAGATATGCAAAATTTCTTTTAAACCAAAATAGGTATTTAAGTGAAACAGTTTCTTTTGAAGCAGATATTGATTCAATTGCTTGTACTGTTGGTGATGTAATTAAAGTTGGTGTTAAGTATATGAGTAATACTTTAGCTGATGGTAGATTAAGTGGAATTAACGGAACGACTATAACTTTAGACCAAGAAATAGATTTAGAAGAAAATGAAGATTATGAAATTCAATTAAGGTTAGAAGATGATTCTATATATTCTTATAACTTTACAGCGGATACGACAGAATCAACCAATACTATTACAATAGATACAACACTTACAGATGAAGCAAAAAATGTAGTATTTGCTTTTGGTAAACTAGATACAGAAGCAACAAATTTATATAGAGTTACAAACCTTTCAACATCAAATGATTTTATAAAAAAAATTACAGCATTAGAATATAACCCAACTGTTTATGATGATGATGTGACGATAGAAGTAGAAGAATCAACAACTAGTGCCGAAGTATCAAACCTAAAAGCACAAACATTCTTAATCAAAAATCAAGAGTCTTATGAGGTTGGATTAAATGTATCTTGGGTTGGCAGAAAACTAAGCTACCCAATATACTACAAACTTTCAACAGATACAGAATATACATTTTTAAAAAATGTAAGTCAAAATAGCACAACAATAACTGATTTAATCTATGGTGAAACATACGATATTAAAGTTGATACACAAACTGTTCAAGTAGTATTTCAAGATAACACAATACCGCCTGATGTTAGCACTTTCACAATTAGTGGTGCTACAAAAGAAATGAAAACTTTAAATTTCACTCTTGCAAATAAACCTATTGATTTTAAAGGGTATGAAATTAGATATCAATTAGGTGATTATCCTGATTGGAACACAGCAATACCATTAAGTGATAGTTTAATTACCGCTTCACCATATCAAACTGAATTATTAAGCACAAAAGGTACTTACACTTTGATGATAAAAGCGGTTGATATTTTTGGAAATGAAAGTGCAAACACATCAAATATCATCTTCACTCAATCAATTTCTTTATACAACAATTTGGTATTCACAATGGATTATGCAGACAATGGATTTAATGGAACTATCTCAAATGGTACTGTAATAGATGGCGAATTAGTAGCAACAACTGACAATGGTGATAGCACTTGGGATATGTCATTTATTGGTATCTTTTATCCTGATGTAGGGGAAACAGCAAAGGTTATATATGAAGGGGATGGAAGTCCAACAATTTATTATAGAACTTTTGGTGATGAATTATTCTTTGATAGTGACGATGCTTATTTACCAAGTGGCGATTATCTTTATAGAGAAGCAACACAAAACGATTGGGAAGTTTATACAAGTGGATTTAAAGCAAAAGCAAACACACCCTATCAAATAAAAATAGAGTTTGATGATTCACCTACACAACCAATTATCAGAGAGTTTAAAGTTGAAATTGATGCAATAGATATATTAGAGACTTTAGATGATGTTGAAATTCCAATAGAAGGGAAAACAGTTACAGCAGAAAATATTGATTCAGTTAAATGGGTAGGTGGAGTTTTACAAGATGATGGCGGTGATGCTTATTCAGTTAAGTACATAAAAAATACAAACGGAGCATTAATCAAAGTATATGATATCAATGGCGATGCAACTACTGGATTGGTTGATATATTAATGAAAGGATATAACAATGGCTAATTTACCTGATTTTTCAGATAGTAATTTAACCAAAGGTGGATTTTACACCCTAATAAATACATTACGAGATTTTTTAAGTGGAAGCATTGGAACAACTGGAACTCCAGAAGGTGTTAAAATGGCTTTAGGCTTAGATAGTGTTGAGAACACAAGTGACTTAGGGAAACCTATTTCAACATTAACACAAGAAGCACTAGATTTAAAATCGAATAGTGATCACACCCATTCTTTAAAAACTATAAATGAACAATCAATATGGGGAAGTGGAGATTTAACTATTGAGGGTGTTCCAAGTGGTTGTATTCTTATGTGGAGTGGAGCAATAACTTCTATTCCTAGCGGTTGGTATTTATGTGATGGTACAAATGGTACTCCTGATTTGTCAGATACATTTATAATGGGTACAACAACAGAAGCAGATATTGGAACAACTGGTGGTAGTGCAGATGCAGTAGTTGTAAAACACTCTCATACAGGAAGTACAAATACAGCAGGAAACCATACTCATACCGCTTTTGTTGGAGGAAACACATATGATAGTAATGGATATGGAAATTCTTATTCTCTTAGCAATACAAATAGTGCAGGAGACCACTCTCATACAGTAACAATTGATAATGCAGGTGTGGATGGTGCAAATAAAAATTTACCACCATATATGAAGTTAGCATATATTATGAAAGGTTAATTATGAATTTTGCAGATATTAAAACTATGACAATTATTGGAAATCTTGTAATTATAGATGGTGTAGAAATAGAAATTGATACAATTTGTGAGCATGATGCAGTTCAGTTTCACAAAGGTAATAACTTTGTTTTAATTGAGCCTAATATGACAAAAGGAAATTTAGAGGATTATCAATATGCTTTAGATGAATTTGAAATAAAAAAATATGAAATTGAAAATCCTACTTATACAGATGAAGAACAATTTGCCATAAACTTAAATAATATTAATTCAGAGTATGAAACGAAGGTCGCTTTATTAACAAGTGGTGTTCCACAAAGTGAAAGATTAACTTGGACTAAGCAAGAACAAGAAGCAAGAGCATATTTACTTGATAACAAAGTTCCAACTCCACTAATAGATAGTATTGTTGAAAACAGAACAAAATATACCAAAGATGAGCTTATAGCTAAGATTATCTATAAAGCAGACAATTATGCAAGTGCAATAGGTACTTTAGTAGGAATAAGACAAGCACAAGAGGACTTATTAGATGAATAGATTATGGAACATTTTAATAGCTTTCGACCAACTTGGTAAAACAATAATCTATGGTGGAAACCCTGATGTAACAATCTCGCACGAAATTGGTGTGAGAATCAGAGAGAACAGAGCAAATAAGGTCGAGATTTTTATAGCTAAAGTCTTAAACAAAATAGACAAAAATCACACTTCAAAATCTATTGAAGAAGATGAAATTTAAAGGATAAATATGAACACTACAAAATTTACAGCAACATCAACTCCAACATATGTGCCAGTTTCAGGTTTAAAAATTACAAACAATTCTAACAGCATCATTTGGTATTCTGTTTCAGATACAGAAAAAACAATCAATAAAACAACCGATGGTAAACACCCATTAATGCCTTATCAAGGATTAGAAAAAGACGTGCATTTTGAAGCTGACGATTATGTTTATGTTTGGGTTGAATCAGGAACAGCCGAACTTGGTGTAACTTCATAAGGCTAACCCATGTTTAACAGTTTTAACGCATTTAGAGGGTTAAGGGGAAGTTTTGGAAGAATCAAAAAGGTTTTTTCATTCATACTTACAAGTGATGGATATTTAAGAATAACTAGTGATGGATATATAAGATTGAGAAAAAGGTAATAATATGTCAAGTTTAACAGAAAAAATAACTGGAAGTTTAGGAACACTTTTTAATTTATGGCAAAGCGGAAATGGATTAACAGCACAGCAAGAAGATGAAGCGATAAAAAAAGCACATGATAGAAGTGCTGAACTTGACAAGATTGAAGGATTAGAGAGTAGTGCTAGTAAGATTGATGAAACTATAAGTAGAAATCAAAAGTTTCCTGTATCGAAAGACATATCTTCTAGTGAAATAGAAATTAGTAATTATGGAGCTAGAAAAAACATTTGGAAATATACAGAAGATATACATAACAGTATTTATGTTGCAGTTAGTTTAACCAAAGAAGCAGACAATATTGAAATCGGGGGGATAAAGCTAACTAAAGTAAGCACAACCTCTTTCAATGGAGCACTTGTAGTAGCAGGTAGTAATGTGCCTTTAGTCGCAGGGGAAAGATATTTAATGTCCTTTTATTCTTTTGCAGGGAAAGAGTCTTTTTTTGGTTACCAAAGAAGAGTCGTGGCTACTTACAGTTACGGACATGGTGCAAGACTTCACACTAATGAAATTAGAAGACATTGGATTTTAATAGAAGCTTTATCTTCGGACTCTATTGACAATATTATAGACCCGACAATAGCTTTAGGAAGTGGTGAGGCTTCTTCTTTTACTTGGTATAAGCCTGACCATAACCCTAGAGAAGTCTATATAGGGGGGTTTCAATTAGAAAAAATTGAAGATTCTACTTACACTGATGGGATTGCAATGATAGGAGACTCTACAATGGCTGGAGCATCAGACCAACGTGATTTACCAACCAATCTAGAGGTTTCAAGATGGCTCGAAGCAGAGCTTAGAACAAATGTATTTAATAGAGCAGTAGGGGGTCAAAGATTGGATACAATGGATGCTAGATGGGAAACTGATATAACACCTTTAAAAGTAAATTCTAAGTATGTGATTATTCAAGGAGGTCTTAATGATATTGCACAGGGAAGAACTTTAGCTGAAATGCAAACAAGTTTAAATTCTATGAATACAAAAGCTTTAAATGATGGCTTTATTCCAGTATTTTTTACTGTTACACCATTTGACAATGCACACAATGATGCAGAAAAAGAAGCACTTAGAACAGATTATAACGCATGGTTAAAAGAAAACTTTGAAAATGTTATAGACATTGCTTCAATTGTTGCAGACCCTTATGACGAGAGTCGGTTAAATGCCTACAATGATATGAATGGTGATGGAGTACATTATACTCAAGAAGGAAGTCGATTAATAGGGCTAGAAGTTGCAAAATGGTCTGGTTGGGACTTTATTAAACCAAGTCCATACCAAAAAATTGAAGCTAATACTTGGAACAATGGTGGGGGTTTAACAGAAGGAATGGGAATAGAATTAAAAGGCTCTTTTGATACTTCTACTGCAACTACTGAGCAAACAGCACAAAGAGTATTAGCTTTAGAAACTATCCTTAGAGATAGTGGATTGATAGATTAAGCTTTATCATGAAAAACTTAACAAAACAAGCATCTAGTACAAAGCTAAAACAATGACACTAGAAACTATATTCTACACTCTTATCACAATAGCAGTTATTGCTATTGTATCTATTGTATTTTACATATCTAAAAAACAAGTTGATTTTGAGTTAGAAGATGATGGAGTTGATGAGTTGAGTGAAAAAAGAAGAATAAAAAGAGAACTAATGGAGAAAGTAGGAGCATAATGAATTATCTACCAATCTACTTATTCGTTTCAATCACTCTAATAGCTTTAACACTATTAGTTCTGCATATATATAGAAAACAAATTCCTTTTTTAAAGGAAGATAAAGAAGAAGTAAATCTCGACTTAGAAAAAAAGTTTGATGAACTTAATGAGTTGATTGAAAGTGCTAGTAAGAACATAGATAATCAACGAGAAATCAATAAAGAAATGAGAAGGTTGTAGTAATGATAAATCCCGAAGATACATCATATTTAATTAAGTTTTTAATCTCATTAAAAGATATATTTTTGGGATTTATTGGTGGCTTTATAGCTTACTTATTTGACTATTCAAAGGCGAGAAGAAGCGGTGATGACTTTGCATTTAAGTGGACTTCACTATTGATTAATATAATTTTAGGTGGATATGTTGGCTTTGTGATTGGTGGATTAATCCCGAATGAATTATGGTGGAGAGATGCAGTCATTTCAATGTGTGGTGTTTCTTCATATAAAATCTTAGAAGTAGCACAAGCAAGATTCGGAGATATTGTACTAGACAAAATCTCTAATTTATTCAAAGGTAAATAAATGATTTTGGATTTAATTAAAAATATCAAATATATAAAATATATTCCTTATTTACTAGTGGCTATTGCTTTATATTTCGCAGTATCTTTTATAGTTGATACATATATCGAAAACAAAGAATTAAAGCTAAATATCGCAACTATGAAACAAAATGAAAAGGATATTATAAATGCTTACGAATACTCTATTAAAGAACTTGAAATTAAAAATAAAACAGAAGCTACTAATAAAGAAGCTAAAAGCAACGCAGAAAAATCAATTGTACGATTAAAAGAATTGAATGAAAGGCATAAAGATGAAACTGTTACTAGTAACAATTTTGTTGATTTTAGTTTTTAGTGGATGCTCGCAAAAAGAGCCACAAGTAGTTATTCAAAAAGAATTAATTTGTGTGACACAATATAAAACTGAAAGACCTAACGCAAATATCAAAATTTTGAATGAAGATTGGAATATTGAAATTGCAAAAGCATATAAGGATAGCCTGAATGAAGTATTTGATTTTTATGAGGATCAAGTAGATAGAAATAATAGGATGTGTAAATGAAAAGAATAGCAATTGTTGTAGGTCACAGCGTGTGGTCTAAAGGTGCATATAATGAGAATCTAAATTTACATGAGTTTTATTTAAATGATGTACTTGCAAAAGAGATAAAAAATGCACTTAGTTTAAATGATGATTTTACACCTTATTTAGTTTATAGAAAAAATGGTTACGCAAAACTACCAAATGATATAAACCATACAAGTCCTGACATTATAATTTCAGTTCATCATAATTCAAGTGCAAATAAAAATGTTCAAGGAACAGAAACACTTTATTATCATAAGTCCACAAATGGAAAAGATTTAGCTACTTTAGTTCAAAACAAAATGCTTGAAGTTTTAGAGTTTAGAGATAGAGGTATTAAAGCAGTTGATAGTGAAGATAGAGGTGGATATGTTTTAAGATATACAAATGCACCTATGATTTTAATTGAGCCTTATTTTATGAGCGATGATGATGGCGTTGCAAAAGGTACTAAATTAAATACTGAATTAGCAATGGCAATAAGAGAAGGCATTGAGGAATATTTAAAATAAACTTAAAAATAGCACAGTTAAGAATTTTACTTTTTTAATGTGTCGATTTTGTGCTAAAATTTAATGTATTAATTGTATTTATTATATATGTAATATTTTTAAATATAAATAGAAAGTGCGATTTTATGGTTAAATCTTATATATATTATATACAAGAAAAACAAGTATTGTTAAACTGTCGTTAATATAAAATTAAAAATCCATTAAAAGCTTCGTGTCATAATTTCACTGTAATAAATAAAAAAGGATTTACAATGAAAAGAAAGATTTTAGCTACTGTAGCATTAACAACATTATTAGGAACAGGTCTTTATGCAGCTGGGTGTAATTTCCAAGGTCAAGGTATGCCAGGAATGTATGGTATGCAAGGACAAGGGATGCAAGGCATGAAAGGTCAAGGTATGCAGGGGATGAAAGGAATGCAAGGAAATAAATCTTGTGGCATGTCAAAAAAAGGTTCAAAAGGATCAAGAAATTCAGTTATGAATATCTTTAGAAAATTGAATTTATCTTCTGACCAATATATGAAAATGGCACAAATTAGACAAGAGGTATTCAAAAAATATGCAAATTCTACTAGTGTAGCTTTTACAAAAGATTCATTTGATAAAACAAAATATATTGAATTAATGAAACAAAAAAGAGATAATATGATAGAATCAAAAGCTGAAATTGTAGAAAAATCATATGCATTATTAACTCCAGAACAAAAAGAACAGTTTAAAGTTCTTTTAGATTTAAGAGAAGAAAGAAGAAATACAATGATGCAAAATAGACCTTATATGAGAAAAGGAATGAATTTTTGATAAAAATTGCAATGGTTGAAGATGATTTAGAACTTGCAGATGTTTTAACTCAATATTTAAAGCAATATAATATAGAAGTAACTAACTACGAGGAGCCTTTTTTGGCTCTTAGTAGTTTAAAGTTCAATAAATACGATTTGATTATATTAGATTTAACTCTTCCTGGAATGGATGGTTTAGATGTTTGTAAACTTATTGTAAAAGATTATAATATACCAATAATCATTTCTAGTGCTAGAAGTGATATAACTGATAAAGTAACAGCTTTACAATTAGGAGCTGATGATTATCTTCCAAAACCTTATGACCCAAGGGAATTAGAGGTTCGAATAAAAACAATTCTTAGAAGATTTAATTCCAATCATGAAGATACAAATTCAACACAAGAAAAAGTAAAACTTTTTAATTTAGATATTGAAAAAAGAGAAATTACAAAAAATGGAGAATATCTTAAACTAACTGCTGCAGAATATGAAGTTTTGTCTTTGATGTTAAAAAGAGAGGGCTTTATAATAAGTAGAGAAGAGATATTTGATAATGCAGATTTACTAAATTCAGACTTTGAAAGTTCAGGTTCACTTGCTGTTATTATAAATAGAATAAGACATAAAATAGAAGATAATCCAAAAGAACCTAAATATTTACATACAATAAGAGGAATGGGATACAAATTTACAAATGAATAGACAGTCAATATTTTTTACACTGACAATTAGTTTTGTCATAAGTATTATTTTAGTTGTTATAAGTTTTGGAATTTTGATGATAGGAAACCAAAAAAAATTGGACCATCATCTAGTTGACAAATATAGACCCCTTACAAAAATGCTTATGAGAAAAGAGTTTAGACAAGGTGGTTTAGACGAAGTCTTTGCACAAGATCTAAAAAGATTTAATTATGATGTTTTTTTAGACCAAAATAAAATTAATGCAATAACATATAATCCAAAAACAAAAGTGATTGCCCAAAGACAATTTAATGATGTTTTATTTAGAGTATTACAATTAAACGATAGACAGTTTTTATATTTAAAAAGAAACAATAAAACTTTTTTTGTAGAAGATAAAAATGAAATTACTCAAACTTCTAAAACATACATAATTTTGGGATTTGTAATAATTTTATTAACTTTAATTTTATCATTTATAGTTACCCTTAGAAAACTAATGCCATTAAAACTTTTAAAAGAAAAAGTTAATACTTTAGGTGATGAGAATTTTGATTTTGAATGTTGCAATATGGATGGTAAAGATGAAGTTTCACAACTTGCTAGAGAGTTTAAAAATAGTGCTAAAAAATTAAAAGATATAAAAGAAGCTAGAAATGTATTTATTAGAAATATAATGCATGAATTAAAAACACCTATTACAAAAGGAAAGTTTTTAGCTGAACTTGAAAAAAGCCCAGAAAATGATTTAAAACTAAAAGAGGTTTTTAATAGATTAGAATCTTTAATCAATGAGTTTGCTTCAATTGAGGAGTTAATTTCTTCAAATAAAAATATTGAGAAAAAACCATATTTTTTAAATGATATTATGGATAATGTAAAAGATATTTTGATGATTGAGGATGAAGAGATTATTAGTTCATATGATAATAAAAAATTTGAAGTTAATTTTAAACTATTTTCAATAGCTGTAAAAAATTTAATTGATAATGCACTTAAATATAGTGATGATAATAAAGTAGAAGTAAAAACAGAAGAAAATGATATATTGTTTATAAATAGTGGAAAAGAGCTTGAATATGAGCTTGAACAATATTATGAACCATTTTTTGCAAATGAGGAAAAAAGAAAAAACTCTTTTGGATTAGGTTTGTATATTATCCATAATATTTTAAAAGCAAATGGATACACATTATTTTATGAATATAAAGATGGGAAAAATATTTTCACTTGTAAAAAGGATGAAGAATTATCTACGATATAGCTATTATAGGAGCAGGGGCAAGCGGCCTTATGCTTGCAAGTCAAATAAAAAATAAAAAAATCTGTTTAATTGATTCTAATGATAAAATTGGTGCAAAGATAAAAGTTAGTGGTGGGGCAAAGTGTAATATCACAAATGAAAAGGTAAGTTTTAAAAACTATTTAGGAGATGAAGATTTTGTAAAAAATAGCTTATCTCAATTTTCAAATAAAGAGCTTCTTAATTTTTTAAATGAAAATGGAGTTTATCCTAAAGTAAATCCAAAAATCGTAAAAGGAACATACTTTTGTAATAGTTCAAAAGAAGTGATTTCTATGTTTGAAAAACTAACTACTCATGCTAAAAAGTTTATGAACACAAAAGTTTTAGAAGTAGAATTTGATAAAAATTTTAAAATCAAAACAAATAAACAAGAAATTCTTACAAAAAAACTTATAGTTGCAAGTGGTGGATTGTCATATGAAACTTTAGGGGCAAGTTCAATTGCCTATAATATAGCTTTAAAATTTGGACATACTCTTACTAAAACAAAACCAGCTTTAGTTGGGTTTACTGTTCAAAAAGAGCAGTTTTGGTTTAAAAATCTAAGTGGAATTTCAACTATGGTTGAAGCAAAAATACCTTATAAAAATCAAGAAAAATCATTTTATGGAAGTTTACTTTTCGCCCATAAAGGATGTTCTGGTCCTGTTATTTTAAACTCCTCTTTATATTGGCAAAAAGGTAAGATGAGTTTAGATTTTTTACCAAATAAAAAAATAGAACCACTTTTAAAGGGGAATAAAAAAGTTTCTAGTGCATTTCCTCTTCCAAAAAGATTTATGACAGAGTTTTTAAGTTCAATTGACCTTGAAGATAAAGCAGTTAGTTCTTTATCAACTGAGGAAAAAGAGAAGTTAAAAATGTTAAAAAATTATGAGTTTTCTCCCGCTGGAACCTTTGGCTATACAAAAGCAGAAGTTACAAGTGGTGGTATCAATACCGATGAAATCAATTATAAAACCTTTGAAAGTAAAAAACAAAAAGATTTATATTTTATTGGTGAGTGTTTAGATGCTACAGGAGAATTAGGTGGATATAATTTTCAATTATATTTTGCACAAGGATATGTATGTGCAAAAGCATTAAGCTAGTAAGAAAATCTTACTAACTTAATAAATGAATAAAGTGCATATGTTTTTGATAATGGTCAACTATATCATTTCTTATACCATCTTTTGACCATCCCATGATATCGTAATCTTGTCCACCTTCTATTAAGTGTACTACTGCACAGTAATATAATTCTTCTTCTGTTCTTTCTGTTTCTTCTTTTTCATCAACTGCAAAACTTGGTTTAACTCTAGGTACAACTTTAACCTTGTAAATAAAGTTTTTATTCTCACCAAAGTTACCTTCTTCTCCAAGAAATACAGTAAGCGATATTCCATCATCAGTTTCTTTTATAGAAACATCTAATTCATGTTTTTTTAATTCTTCTGCAACATCCGTAATAGCAGGATATGCAATTTTTTGAATAAACCTTTTTACATTGTTTTTAGATGGAAAATCAATAATATTGCTTAATCTCGTATCCCAATTTGCTGTATTATTTATAGTTGTAATTTGAGTTGGGCTATATAATAGACTTTCTTTTTTTGCAATATCAACTCGCAAGGCTTTCATTAAACCATAACAGGCAATTAATAAGACAATGGAAAAGGGCAGGGCACTAGCAATAGTCATTGTTTGTAGAGCACTTAATCCACCAACTAAAATTAATATAGAAGCAATTACTCCTTCTCCTACAGCCCAATAAACTCTTTGCCAAATAGGTGTATTATCATTTCCATTTGAGCAAAGCATATCAATAACCATAGAACCAGAATCTGATGATGTTACAAAAAATACAATTACCATAATTGTTGCTACAATTGAAGTTAAACCACTAAAACTAAAATGTTCTAAAAATGCAAATATTGCAACAGGCACATTATCTTTAACAATTTGTCCAAAAGCAATAAATCCATCATCTAAAATTAAACTAATAGCTGAGTTTCCAAAGAAAGTCATCCACATTAAAGTAAATCCAGTTGGAACAAGAAGTACACCAAGGGTAAATTCTCTAATTGTTCTACCTCTAGAGATTCTTGCAATAAATAAACCTACAAATGGCGACCAAGAAATCCACCATGCCCAATAAAGAATAGTCCATCCACCTATCCAATCAGTTTTTTGATAAGCAAAAAGATTAAAGGTACTTTTTAACAAGTTTGATGCATAATCTCCAATATTTTGTACATATGCTTGAAGTAGGAAAATAGTATTTCCTGCAACTAAAACAAAAAGTAAAAGTAACACTGCTAATACAAGATTTACCTCAGATAAAATTTTGATACCTTTATCAAGTCCTGTTGTTACTGAAAGTGTAGCAAGCGCTGTTATAGCAATAATCAAAATAACTTGAGAAGTAGGACTTACAGGAATATCCCATAAATAATTAAGCCCTGTATTTACTTGAAGAACACCATAACCTAAAGATGTAGCAACACCAAATAATGTTCCAATAACTGCGAAAATATCAACAGCATGACCAATAGGCCCATAAATTTTATCCCCAATTAAAGGATAAAGTGCAGACCTTAAAGTTAAAGGTAGATTGTGCCTGTAACTAAAAAATGCAAGAATAATTGCAACAATGGCATAAATAGCCCAAGCATGTAATCCCCAGTGAAAAAATGTAATTTTTAAAGCCTCTTTAGCAGACTCAATAGTACTTCCTTCTCCAACAGGAGGATTTAAAAAGTGCATTACAGGCTCAGCTACACCAAAAAACATTAAACCAATTCCCATACCAGCTGAAAATAGCATAGCAAACCATGAAAGATAAGAGTAATCAGCAGTAGAATGATCAGGGCCTAATTTAATATCTCCATATTTGGAAATAGCTAAATATAAAACAGTAATTAGAATTATTGCAACAGTTAATACATAAAACCAACTACCATTTTGCACAATTACATTTTGTAAGCTTTTAAAAAAATTATCAGCGACTTTTGGAAATATTGAAGCAAATAATGCTAGTAAAACAATTATTCCAGAAGAGGTGAAAAAAACTTGTTTGTTCAATTTTGAACTCATCAGTTTCCTTTTAGTAGTTTTAATTAGTATACTAATTATATACAGTTTTCATTTTACAATTTTTTTCTTAATCTTCAATTCAATAATTTTTAGGAGTAAACAATCAGGTGTAAAAACACCTGATTTAATTTATAGTTTTTCTGATTTTAACCCTTTGTATAAAGAGAAACACATTACAAGTAAAACTAGGGTAAAAGGTAATCCTGTGGTTACAGAACCAGCTTGAAGTGCTTTTAAAGCCTCTTTCCCTCCAACAAATAGTAATGAACCAGCAATTAAACCTTCAACTACAGCCCAAAAAACTCTTTGAGGAACTGGTGCATCAATTTTACCACCTGCAGTTATACTATCAATTACAAGGGAACCTGAATCAGATGAAGTGATAAAAAATACTAAAATTAGAACAATGGCTAAAAATGAAGTGATTGAAGAAAATGGCATATTTTCAAGCATTTGGAACATTGCTAAAGATACATCAGTGATTCCATTTGCTAAAGCTCCAACATTATTCATAGCTTGATCCATAGCTGAACCACCAAAGGCACTCATCCATAAAATCGTAATTAATGTTGGGATTAATAAAACAGCTAAAATAAACTCTCTAACTGTTCTTCCTTTTGAAACTCTAGCAATAAACATCCCCACAAAAGGTGACCATGAAATCCACCATGACCAATAAAATACAGTCCATCCATGGAACCATGCTGTATCTTCTCTACCTACCCAGTTACTTAAAGGGATAATATTTGTTAAATAGTTGCCAGCTGTTGAAAAAAACTCAGAAAAAATTCCAAATGCTGCACCAGCTAAAATAACAAAAAATAAAAGACAAGCTGCAATAAACATATTTATATTACTTAACAGTTTTACACCACCTTCAACTCCTCTAATTACTGAAAATGTTGCAATAGCTGTTACAAAAACTATAATACCAACTTGAGTTGAAATTCCTGCATCAATTCCAAAAAGATAATGAAGTCCACCACTTGCTTGTTGTGCACCAAGTCCAAGTGATGTGGCAAGTCCAAAAATAGTTGCAAAAACTGCCAACATATCAATAATATGACCAGTCCAGCCCCAGATTTTTTCTCCAAATATTGGGTAAAATGCAGATCTTATTGTAAGTGGAAGCTTTTTATTGTAAGTAAAAAAAGCCAAAGATAAACCAACTACACTATATATAGCCCAAGGGTGTAGTCCCCAGTGATACATAGTTGCAGCCATAGCCATATCTGCAGCTTCGGCTGTGTTTGCTTCAACTCCCAGTGGTGTTTTATACCAACCTGTATAGTAAGCTATTGGTTCAGCAACACTCCAAAACATAAGTCCAATACCCATACCTGCTGCAAATAACATAGAAAACCATGAGATTCTAGAAAATTCTGGTTTAGCATCTTTTCCACCAAGTCTAATTTTCCCAACTGGAAGAAAAATTAAAATTAAGCAAAACAGAACAAAAATATTACCAGCTAACATAAAAAGCCAATCAAAATTATTAATTGACCACCATTTAGCACCATCTAATGCTTCCTTTGCACCTGCCGGAAAAATAAGTGTTAAAACTACAAAAAGTAATATCACAACGGCACTTATAAAAAATACAGGGTTGTGCAAGTCCATTCCCATCAATTCTACATTGTCCTGACCAACTTCATAGTCAGTCTTATATGCTTTATTGGGCATAAAGTAATCCTTTTATAATTGATTTTTTATGAAATATTTTTACATTAGAAAAGTTTTTTTAATACTTATAAAATGTAAAAATAAAACATAAGATGTGTAAGCAAAATATCAAAATATTGTTTAAAATAAACATAAAGATAAATTTTTGAATAATTAATTATTTACAAATGCTACTGTGGATACAATTCTTTCATTAAAATTTGAGTAAATTAACTCCATAAGGATAGATTTGAGAATTGCATTTATAGGTGATATAGTTGGTCGACCGGGAAGAAGAATAATAAAAGAGAATCTTTCAAAAATAAAAAATGAATATAATATTGATTTTGTAATAGCAAATGCTGAAAATGCTAGCCATGGATTTGGATTAACAGTAAAAAATTGTAATGAATTATTAAAGTGTGGAATTGATGTAATCACAGGAGGTAATCACTCTTTTGATAAAAAACAAGAGATGTTTGCTTTACTAGAAACTCCTTATGTATTAAGACCTGATAACTACCCTGAAGGTGTTCCAGGATCTGGACTAAAAATTTTTGAGATAAAAGATTCAGAAGATAAAATAGAAAAATTAGCAGTATTAAATTTAATGGGTCAGTTTTCAATGCCAACTGTTGAAAATCCATTTAATTGGGCAAAAAGAAAAGTTGAAGAGTTAAATCAGCAGGGGATTAAAAATATTTTTGTGGATTTTCATGGAGAAGCTACAAGTGAAAAAAGAGTTATTTTTATGATGTTGAAGGGTAAGGTTAGTGGAATATGTGGCACACATACCCATGTTGGAACTGATGATTTACAAGTTATTGATGGTACATCTTATTTAACTGATATTGGTTTAACTGGATGTAGGGATAATATAATTGGGATGAATGAAAAGATTCCAATTCAAAAAGCAACAACAGGTATTGGTGGACACTTTGAAGTTCCTAATGCATGTAAATCAATACTACAAATGATGGTTTTAGAGATACAAGATGGTAAAACCATTGAATCTTTTAAATTAAAAAAGTATTGTGATAGAGCTGAAATAATTAAAACTGAGGCAATTTTTGATTGAGATAAAAGATAGTTTTGATTTATTGAAGTTTTTAAAAAAACAAAATTTATTAGAAAATTCTCCAGAATTTTGGTGGCCAAATAGTAATGATTTTGAAATTACTATTGGAGCAATACTAACACAAAATACAAAATGGGAAAACGTTGAAAAGTCTTTAAAAAATTTAAAAGATTTAAATCTTTTATCTTTGGAAGCTTTAATTGAAGTAGATATAGAAATATTGATAAAAGCTATTACTCCAAGTGGTTTTAAAAATCAAAAATCCCATAGAATTAAATTATTTGCAAAAAATATTCTTGATGAGTTTGGAAGTTTTGAAAACTTTCAAAAAAATGTTTCTAGAGCGTGGCTTTTAAGCCAAAAGGGAATAGGTCAAGAAACAGCTGATGCAATTTTATGTTATGGTTGTCATCAAGAGTTTATGGTTGTTGATAAATATACACAAAAACTTTTATTATTATTTAACTATAAATTCGATTCATATGAAGATTTATCAGCATGGTGTGAATATGGAATTAATGAAAATTTAGATAGAATTTACGAACTTTATGGATATGAAATATCTCTTAACAAGCTATATTGTAGGTTTCATGGGAAGATTATTGAATATATGAAGCAGAGTAAATCAAAGAGTTTCACAAGGGTTGAAAAATGATTATTATTCCACAAACTAAAGGTGGTGTTGGAAAGTCAACAGTTGCAATGCAAGTTATTGCACCTTATTTGTATAAAAAACATGGAAAAAAAGTAACATATATTGAGATTGATGATGAAAATAATGACAGTCAATCTTTTACAAGAACGCAAATTGTAAATAAAAGGATGTTAGGAACAAACAAACTAACTGAACTTGATGAACTAATCTTGATGGATGACAAACACGAAATCATTGTTGATGTTGGTGGAAATAAAACTTCAACATTAGTTTTAGAAGAGATTAAAAAAGTTGGTTCTTTTGGAAATGTAAAATGGATTATCCCTTTAGGCGATGGTGAACTTGACGGTAAAAATGCTATTGCAACTATGAAAAAAATCAAAAAAATTGAACAAAACATGGAAGATAATATTCTTTTTGCATTAAATAGAGCTATCTCTATGGATAAAGATTATATTGAAGAACAGTTTATTAATTTTTTTGGTCATAAATATTTAGATAGTAATTCTGTGATTTGCGATTTTGTAAAAGACCCAAAATATTTCCCTGTTAAAAATGATAAGGTAATTACTATGAGTAGATATCTTGGTAGTACTGTTTGGGAAATGGCATATAATAATACAGATTTTGCAAAAAAAGCAATGCAGGCAAAAGAGTTAGGTGATATTGAAAGTGCAAGAAAATTTCTTTTCTTTAGAAGAATTCAAACTGAAGCAAAAGATTATGTTCTTGGAACATTAAATAAAATATTTACAGATTTAGATAAATGGCTTGAAATTAAAAAATGAGTGATATGACTTTTAAACAAGCTAAGGAGATAGTTGAAAGACTTGAATTAGCTGAACTTAGTTTACGAAACTCTTTTGATAATATTGATCATGCAAGAAGATCTTTGGATGATTCAATTATTGCACAAAAGAAAATTTTAAATCAAATACCACAAAAAGATAAAAAAATATCAATTTTATTTTTAATCATCATGTTAAATGTTGGTTTTATTGCTGGTCTTTTTGTAGGAAAATATCTAATATAGTCCAATGGGACATTTTTTAAGGAAATGAATTAATGGGAAAACAAGAAAAAATCGTATCAATGTTCAATGACATTGCAGGTACTTATGATGTAGCAAATAGAGTTTTAAGTATGGGAATTGACAAGTCTTGGAGAAACAAAGCTTGTAATTTGGCATATAAATTTTATGATAAAGATAAAATTGAAAAAATTGTAGATGTAGCTTGTGGTACTGGTGATATGATTGAGTTCTGGAAAAAGATTGCTAAAAACAATGGAATTGAACTTAAAAATATTGTTGGAGTTGATCCAAGTGTTGGTATGATGGATGTTGCTAGAGTTAAATTACCTGAAGTTGAGTTTATTGAAGCAGGAGCAGCACAAATGCCACTAGATAGTGATAGTGCAGATATTATCTCTATCTCTTATGGAATTAGAAATGTAGTTCAAAGACAAGAAGCTTTTGATGAATTTGCAAGGGTTCTTAAAAAAGATGGATTAGTTGTAATTTCAGAATTTACTAAAAATGAAAAAAACTCACTATTAGATTATATAACTGATTTTTATATGAATAAAATTTTACCAACTTTAGGTGGATTAATTTCAAGAAATAAAGAAGCATATACATATTTACCAAACTCAATTGATGAATTTTTAACAACTGAAAATCTTTGTAAAGAGTTAAAACAAGCAGGCCTTGAGCCAATTCATACACAAGCTTTTTCTATGAATATATCTACTTTAATCATAGCAAGAAAACTTTAGTTTTCTTGCCTTTAACAGGTTTTTGATGAATTCCCCAATCTCTGTTTCAACTTTAAATACCCAAATTAAATCTTTATTAGAAACAACCTTTATAAATGTCTATGTTGAAGGTGAAATTTCAAATTTAACATATCATAATTCAGGGCATATCTATTTTTCTATAAAAGATGAAAATTCTACCATCTCTTGTGTAATGTTTAAAGGAAATGCAAAATATTTAAAGTTTCAATTAGAAGTAGGACTAAAAGTTGTAATTACTGGGAATATAACTGTTTACACACCAAGGGGAAGTTATCAACTTATGTGTAACAAAATTGAACCTTCAGGACAAGGTGCTTTAGCCTTAGCCTATGAGCAGTTAAAACAAAAACTTCAAGCAAAGGGTTATTTTGAAGCCTCAATAAAAAAACAACTTCCCAAATATCCAAAAAAAATTGCATTGGTAACATCTCCTACTGGTGCAGCCATTGAAGATATGAAAAAAGTTGCAAGTAATAGATGGCCTTTAACTAAATTTATTTTGATACCAACTCTAGTTCAAGGTGAGGGTGCTAAAGTAGATATTGTTAACTCAATAAATTATGCAAAAACTTTAGATGTAGACCTTTTAGTAGTTGGACGTGGTGGTGGAAGTATAGAAGATTTATGGGCCTTTAATGAAGAAATGGTTGCCGATGCAATTTTTAATTGTGAAAAACCTGTTGTCTCAGCAGTTGGTCATGAAATAGATTTTTTGATATCTGATTTTGTTGCTGATGTTAGAGCTGCAACGCCATCAAATGCAATGGAGATAGTATTACCCGATGCTAATGAACATAGAATCTATTTAGATAATTTAGAAAATGAATTTAGACACAGGATATCAAATACTTTAGAAAATAAACAAAACTTATTAGATAATCTATCTAGACTTTTTGAACAAAACTCTTTAAAAAATAGATTTAATCTAATTGAAAAAGAGATAGTTTTTATGAAAAACTCTTTTAAAACAAATTTAACACAAATTTTCAATTCTTATCAAAATGAGATTAATTCATTAAAAAATAGTTATAAAACAAATGATCCCTCAAAAAAAGATTTTAAAGGCTATGTTCAAATATCTCAAAATAATGAGATAATAAACTTAGATAAAACGAAAGTAGGTGAAAAAATAACTCTTCAAACGCCTAATACAATCGCACTTTGTGAGATAAAAAAATTAAATAAACAATAATAATTTAAGTTTACACACGATAGAATATCTCATCATGCTCAAAGGTATTTTATGAAAAAAGACTCGATTGCTGGAAAAATTATTATTAGAGTTTTATTTGTTGCACTTGTTGTTATTGCTATAGCTGGTGTAATCTCTTATTTCATCTTAAATTCAATGAAAGAAGATGTTGAAATAAAAACAAAAAACCACTTTAAGGTTTTGATTGAAGAAAGAATTCAATCAAAAATGGATGTGGCAATTTCAAATGCTGTAACCCTATCACAAAACACGGATTTACTTTTAGCTTTAGAAACAAATGACAGAAGTATGTTAAAAGTTACCCTAACTTCTCTTTCAAATGCTATGAAAAATGGCACTAATTTTAATAATGTAAAAATTCATGTACATGACAAAGATATAAAATCTTTTTATAGAAGTTGGCAACCTGATAAATATGGAGATGATTTAAGCTCTTTTAGGAATACAATTTTAGAAGTTAAAAAAACAAAAAAACCACTCGCTGCAATAGAAGTTGGTCGAGCAGGACTTGTTTTAAGAGGTTTATCACCAATATTTGATGTTGATGGAAAGTATGTAGGTTCTGTTGAGTTTATTCAAGGCTTCAATTCTGTAGTTGAAGATTTTGCAAAAGATGATGAGTTTTTAATTGTTTTAATGGATGAAAAATTAAAAAGAGGTGATGCTTTAAGCTCACAAGATAAAATTGGAAAATATTATTTGTCACAAAAGGTTTTTGATAAAGAGTTTAGAAATTCTTTAGAAAAAATAGATTTTAATAGATTTGAAAAAACAGGATTTACTATTGATAAAAACTTTTTTTATACAAGATTCCCAATACTAGATTTTAAAGGACAAAAACAAGGTTTTTATATACTTGCTGATCATGTTGAACAAGTTAATAATACATTTGATGAATCTGCAAAACTAGTTTATACAATGCTTGGAATGATGGCTGTTTTAACTATTCTATTGGTTATTACAATAATCTATTTCTTTAATAAAATTATTAGTGGGGGATTAAATAAATTTAAAAAATCTTTTGCAGAATTTTTAGATTTTATTACTTTTAAAACCAATAGTTTCAAAAAGCCAGCAGTTTATACAAGTGATGAAGTTGCTGACATGCTAGTATTATTAAATAATACAGCAGATGAATTTGATAAAAAGTTAAAAGATGATATGAGAGTTATTGGGGAAATTGTTCTTACAACTGATAAGGTTGAACAAGGTATTTACAGATGTAGAATCCATTCTTCTTCAGATAATCCAATGATTGTAACTTTAAAAGATACAATTAATAAAATGCTTGATACAGTTGATAAAAATATGATTGAACTTATTAGAACTGTTACAAACTATGCAAATGATGATTTCACAGATAAAGTTGAAATTAGTCCAAAACTAAAAGCTAAGATGTTGGAGGTTATGGAAAGTACAAATAAACTTGGACTTGCCCTAAGCCAAAGTGCAAAAAGAAACCTTCATAATGGACAAACTTTAGAAAAAAATGCTGATATGATGAACAGTTCAATGAAAAATCTTGCCGCAAAAGCAAATGAACAAGCAGCGTCTTTAGAAGAGACAGCTGCAGCTTTAGAAGAGATTACTTCAATTACAAGAAGTAATGCTAATAATGCTTCAAAAATGGCAACTCTTGGTGAAACAGTAAAACAATCAGTTAAATCAGGTGAATCTTTAGCGAGCAAAACTGCATTTTCAATGGATGAAATAAATGAAAAAGTTAGTTCTATTAATGAAGCAATTACCGTAATTGATCAAATAGCTTTCCAAACAAATATTCTATCTTTAAATGCGGCAGTTGAAGCAGCAACAGCAGGGGAAGCAGGAAAAGGTTTTGCAGTTGTTGCCCAAGAGGTTAGAAATCTAGCTAGTAGAAGTGCAGAAGCGGCAAAAGAGATTAAAGATTTGGTTGAAGATGCAAATTTAAAAGCAAATGAGGGTAAAAATATTTCCGCTGAGATGATTCATGGTTATCAAGAATTAAATACTCATATAAATGAAACTTTACACTTAATCGAAAATGTTAGTAGTGCAAGTAAAGAACAAATGACTGGAATTGAACAGATTAATGACACTGTTACTATGCTTGATAGAGTTACTCAAGAAAATGCAAATGAAGCAAATCAAGTTAGAGCTATAGCAAATGATGTATCATCAATGGCAAAAGATTTAGTTGAAGATGCATTAAGTAAAAAGTTTAATTAGGGGAAATTATGGCAAATGGACAAGAAATAGTATTAGATCATAATGCATTTTTAGTAAGTGAAACTGATGAAAAAGGTATAATAAGATTTGCAAATGATGATTTCTGTAAAGTGGCAGAATATACCCTAGAAGAATTAATGGGACAACCCCACTCTATGGTAAGACATCAAGATATGCCAAAAAAAGCATTTAAATCCCTATGGGATACTGTACAAGCAGGTGAAACATGGACAGGTTATGTTAAGAATGCAACAAAATCTGGTGGGTTTTACTGGGTTTATGCAACTGTTTATCCTTTTGAAAGTTGTGATGGGTCAAAAGGGTATTTGTCCTGTAGAAGAAAGCCATCAAAAAAAGAGATTGAAGAGATTGAAAAAGTATACAAAGAATGGAATAAAGAAGAAGGGAGATAATTAAATGGAAACAAATAATATAAATCAAACAGAAGAAGAGATTATAAATTACGCAAATACTAGTGAGTTTATGACTTTTGAATTAGGTAAAATGAAGTATGCAATTGAATTGCCTAAAATTAGAGAGATTTTAACTTATCCAAAAAATATTACAGTTTTACCAAATACTACAAAGTGGGTAAAAGGTTTAATTAATTTAAGAGGTGAAGTTGTTCCTATTTTAGATATAAGAATCAAATTTCAAACTGGAGAAGCTATTTATAATGATAGTACTGCTGTAATTGCTGTTATAACAAAAGATAACAGAATGATAGGTATTGTTGTTGATAAAGTTGACGATGTACAAAGATTAGATACATCAAGCTTAGCACCTGTTTCAGATATGGGGTCAGCTATCCCATCTAA